>NZ_JBRREH010000027.1:0-50832 GCF_056760175.1 Stenotrophomonas sp. STEN021
TTTGTTTTTCCCGTCCGTTTTTTGGGTTTTATCCTACCTGTAACCGCTGTTCCCCCTCTGGGGGCGCCACTACCTTTGCCTCCCACCTTCGCTGCGCGAAAGGGAGGAGGCGAAGCGGCAATCAGCGCAGCAGGCGGCCGGCGTCCAGAAGGATCATGGGTTGCTGGCCGACGCGGGCGATACCGCGGAACAGTTCATTGGAGATCTGGCAGATGCGCGCGGTGTCCGGCGGCTCGATCTGCGAGTCATTGAGGTTGGCGACGTCTTCCACCGCCGATACGCGCAGGCCCAGGGTTTCGCCGTTTTCTTCCAGCACGACAATGCGGGTCTGTGCGTCATCCGGGGCGCTGTGTACATCCAGGTGGCGGCAAAGATCCATCACCGGTACGACCTGGCCACGCAGATTCATGATGCCGAGCATCGCCGGGCCGGTGCCACGCAGGGCCAGTAGCGGCACCGGTAGCACCACCTCCTGCACCTTCAGCAGCTCCAGCGCATACGTCTGTTGGCCACAGCGCAGGCGCAGCCAGCGCGAGCTGCGCTCGGCGGCGCGGCGTTGCTGCGGACTGCTCGCTGGCCGCTGTGCCTGCGCTTGCAGTTCCTGCCAGGTGCTGGGGCGTGCATCCGACGAGGGCTCTGCCAGGGCGCGGACATTCGGGGTGCTACGTGGCGCCGGGACCGGGCTTGCCGGCAAGCCTGCTGCGCTTTCAAACGCAGCCTGCAAGCCGGCGCTGTCGCTATGGGCCAGCTTGCGGCTTTCGGCTGGACCGGTTTCGTAGATCACTTCGTCCGGCAGGTCATCCCAGGTCGGCGGGCGGCCGGCATTGGCGGCGCTGGTAGCCGCCATTGCATCGTCGAAGGCGGCCTGCAGGGCCGCGGTGTCGCCTGCTGGAATGGTCACCGCAGGAGCTGCGGGGGCGGTTGCGGGCTTGGCTTGTACTTCGGCAAGCGCGGCTTCGAACACGGCTTCAAGCTCAGCGCTGTCGCCCGGCACTTCGATTGCTGCCGCTTTGGCGGGCGTTGCGGGCGCGGCGATGACCGCTGCGGGGACTGCCTCCAGCAGCAGTTCGCCCAGATAGTCGTCGAGTACGTCGTTGCTCATGCGGCGCGCTCCAGCTGCGCGGCCTCATTGAGCAGCAGCCACTCAAGGGCGTGCCGGTAAGCGGCCATGCCGCGCCCTGGATAGTCGTCGCCGAGCACCGGTACGGTCAGTGCGGCTGGATTGCAGATGCGGGTGTCGACCGGAATCGCGTCTTCCCAAACCCGCTCGCCGTGACGGTCCTGCATCAGCTTCAGCGTCTCGTTGCCGGCACGGGTGCGACGGTCGAACAGGGTCGGTAGCACCGAGATCGGTAGCGCGCGTTTGCGCGAGCGCTCGACCATTTCGCCGGTGCGGACCATGCCGTCCAGGCCGTGCAGGGCCAGCGGTTCTGCCTGGGTCGGGATGATCAGGCGATCGGCCGCCGCCAGCGCGTTGATCATCAGCAAGCCCAGCGTCGGCGCGCAGTCGAGCAGGATGTAGTCATGCTGTTCACCATGGCGGGCCAGCGCTTGTTGCAGGGCCAGGCCCAGCCCGGGCTGGTTGGCGCTGCGACGTTCCAGGGTGGCCAGCGAGGCCTGCGCGCACAGGTAATCCAGCCCGGGAATATCGCTGTGGCGCGCCAGTGCGGCGATCTCATGTGGCGGGGCCGCGAACAGTTCCTGCACGCCCTGCGGCACCGGCTCAACCGGCACGCCGAAGGCGCGGGTCAGGGAGGAATGGGGGTCCAGGTCGATCAGCAGTACCTTGTGCCCGCGCGCGGCGAGGCCGCGGCCCAGCGACAAGGTGGTAGTGGTTTTGCCGACGCCGCCTTTTTGGTTGGCTATGGCCCAGATGCGCATCATTGGACTCCTTCGATGACCGCCGGTACTGCGCTGCGTACGCTGCCTGCGGCAGAACTGCCGCCGCTGTCGTGATCGCCGCTGGTGCTGGCTGTGGTGTTGCCGGCAGCTGGCAGTTCGGCCGCCGCTGCCGAATCGGCGAGGATGATCACCATCACCCGCCGGTTGCGGTTGCGCCCTTCGGGCGCATCGTTGCTTTCGCGTGGACGGAATTGGCCGTAACCCACCATCGCCAGCCGTTGCGGCTGCACGCCATGATCGGCGAACAGGTGCACTACGCTGGCGGCGCGCGCGGCCGACAACTCCCAGTTGGACGGGAACTGTGCGGTGGCGATCGGCAGGTTGTCGGTGTGGCCTTCGACGCGCACGCCATTGGGTGCGTCCAGCAATACATCGGCCAGCGTGCCCAAGGTGTCGCGGGCGCTGACGTCCAACGCGGCCGAGCCGGTACTGAACAGAATGTCGCTGTTGATCTCGACCTCGATCCACAGCTCGGTACGGCGCACCGTGATGACGCCTTGTTTGACCAGCGGAGCGAGGGTTTTGCTCAGGCGATCAGCGATCTGGTTGAGCTGGCGCTCGGCGCGCTGCAGCTGTTCCTGATTGTGCGCTGACACCGGCATGCGCATATGCGATGCCATCGAGGGCAGCTGGGTGGGGTCGGCCAGCGCACCGCCGGTCATGCTCGGCGCACTGATCACCGAGGGCGAGTCATAGCCGCCGCCCTGCAACTGCTTGTTGCCAACCTGCACCTGACTGATGGTACGCGGGGCACCGCCAAAGGCGGTGGTCAAGGCGTCGGCCATGACCCGGTACTTGCCTTCGTTCAAGGATGAGATGGCATACATCACCACAAAAAACGCGAGCAACAGCGTCATCAGGTCGGCATAGGGAATGGCCCATGCCTCGTGGTTGGCGTGCTCGTCGTGGTGCTTGCGTCGGGCCATGGCTCAGTTCACGAAGCCGGCCAGGCTGTTTTCGATATTGCGCGGGTTCTCGCCCTGGGCAATGGCGATCAGGCCTTCGATGATCATTTCGCGCTCGCGGCAGCTGCTGGCGATCACACCCTTGAGCTTGGCCGACACCGGCAGGAACAGCAGGTTGGCCGAGGCGATGCCATAGATGGTGGCGGTGAACGCAGCGGCGATGCCGTGGCCGAGCTTGCTGGGGTCGGCCAGGTTCTTCATCACTGCGATCAGGCCGAGCACGGCGCCGATGATGCCCAGGGTGGGGGCGTAGATGCCCATGCCTTCAAATACCTTGGTCGCAGCCAGATCCTGCTGTTCCTGGCTGCCCAGTTCGATTTCCATCATGTGGCGGATGGTGTCCGGCTCGACGCCGTCGACCACCAGTTGCAGGCCTTTGCGGATGAACGGATCGTCCTGTAGCTCGACCTGCGGCTCCAGACCGAGCAGGCCCTGACGGCGGGCGATGTTGCTCCAGTCGACGATCTGCTGGACCAGCGCGCGGCGGTCACTGGCCGGCGGGCGGATCACCCAGCGCACAATCTTGAAAGCGTGTTTGAAGACCGCTGGCGAGGTATGCAACAGGATTGCCGCCAAGGTGCCGACGATCACGATGACGAAGGCAGCAGGTGACCACAGCGAGGACAGGCCGGCGCCTTTGAGAATGCTGCCACCCACCAGGGAGGCGAGGGCGAGGAAGAGTCCAATGATGCTGAGTCGGTCCATGGTGCGTATATCGGCCTCGTTGTAGCGGTCTTGAATCAATGAGCGGTGCAGCTGCTTTCTTCAGTCCCTCTCCCGTGTGCGGGAGAGAGGACTAGCGGGACGCGAACGGTGCTGGCGCAATCACGAGATGGCTCACCCCTGGACTCCACGCAACCCATCCACATCCAGGATCAGCGCCATGCGGCCGTCACCAATCAAGGTGGCGCCGGCATAGCCGTTCAAGCCGCGCAGGGCACGTGGCAGCGGCTTGATCACCACTTCCTCGCGGCCGCGCACCTGATCGACCACCAGGCCGAAACGGGCTTCGCCCATCTGCAGCACGACTATGGTCAATAGCGTGGACGGTGCCGGGGTGACGCCCAGCCATTGACGCAGGTCTAGCAGGGCCAGGGTATGACTCTTGCGGTCCAGCACAGCGCGGCCGTCAAACCAGCCCAGCGAGGTGGCCGGTGCATGCAGCACTTCCATCACCCGTGCCAAGGGCAGGGCGTAGACGTCTTCGCCAGCCTGTACCAGCAGGGTGGGCAGGATCGCCAGCGTCAACGGCACGCGGATCAGGAAGCGGCTGCCGCGGCCAAGCTCGGACTGGATCTGGATCTGGCCGCTGAGCTCGCGGATGCGCGACTGCACCACGTCCATGCCGACGCCACGGCCGGAGATGTCGGTGACTTCCTGCTTGGTCGAAAAACCGGGCAGGAACACCAGGTGCAGGCACTCTTCGCTGGTCAGGCGGGCAGCGGCTTCCGGGTCGAGCAGGCCCTTGTCGCGGGCCTTGGCGCGCAGTCGCTCAGGGTCGATGCCAGCACCGTCGTCCTGCACTTCGATGCTGACGTAGTCACCTTCCTGTTGGGCAGACAGGCGGACCCGGCCCATCCGTGGTTTGCCCTGTGCTTCGCGCAGTTCGGGTGACTCAACGCCATGGTCGATGGCGTTGCGGACCAGATGCACCAGCGGATCGGCCAGTGCTTCGACCAGATTGCGGTCCAGTTCGGTATCGGCGCCGATCAGCTCCAGATCGACTTCCTTCTGCAGTGAGCGGGCAACGTCGCGTGCGACCTTGGGGAAACGCGAGAACACCTTGCCGACCGGTTGCATGCGGGTCCGCATCACCGCCGACTGCAGGCGTGCGGTGGCGATGTCCAGGGTGGAGACTGCGCGGTCCAGTTCTTCATCCTTCAGGCGCGTGCGCAGGGTCTTGAGCCGGTTGCGTGCCAACACAAGTTCGCCGATCAGGTTGACGATGGCGTCCAGCCGCTTGGTGTCCACGCGCACGGTGTGCTCGGGCTCGGTGGCTTTTGCCGCGGCCGGCTTGGCTGCGCTGGTGGCGGGGCGGGGGGCGGCCGCGGGTGCTGCCGGCTTGGGCTTGGGCGTAGCGGCAGCAATGGCCTGCACAGCGACAGCGCCGGGCGCAGCGCCGCCATGCAACTTGTCGAGCAGGGCTTCGAATTCGTCTTCGTCGATCAGGTCATCGTCGGCCTTCGTCGCAGCCATCGGCTGGGCACCGGGTGTGCCGCTGCCGTGAAGTTCGTTGAGCAGGGCTTCGAATTCGTCTTCGCTGATCAGGTCGCTGTCACCTGCAGATGCAGCGGCCGGTTGTGCGACGGCAACCACAGGTGCGGCGCCAACGTCGAACTGGGCGATCAGCGCAGCAGGTGCGTGCTCCGGTTCAGTACCCGAAGACACGGCATCAAGCATGGCCTGCAGCCAGTCCAGCGATTGCTGGGCGGCGTCGAAATGGTGCGCCAGCAGTTCGGCTTTGCCGGCGCGGGCCATGCCCAGGGTTTCTTCGGCCGCATGGCACAGTTCCACCATCGGGTGGATCGCCAGAAAACCGGCGCCGCCTTTGAGGGTGTGGAAACCGCGGAATACGGCGTTGAGCTGCTCACTGTCATGCGGTGCCTGTTCCAGCGTCACCAGCTGCTCGCCGAGGCGATCCAGGATCTCCTGCGCTTCAAGGATGAAGTCGGCGGCGATGTCGTCGGCAAAAGCACTCATGATTTACAGCCCCAGGTCCGAGAGCAGGTCGTCTGCGTCCACCTGGGACACGGCGTGGCGGTCCAGGCCATTGACGGCCGGGCCAGCCAGGCCCTGGTTGCGTGCATCTTCTTCCGGCGGCGGCAGACCAAGCGCACCAAACCCTTCATGCACGCGGCGGACGATGCCAACCACGCGGCGGATGATCTGCCCGGTGAGGTCCTGGTAGCTCTGGGTCAGGGCGACTTCGGTGAGGTTGTGGCGGATGCGTTCGAGGATCTCGCCCTGTTCGGCATTGAGCCCGTCCGCACGCAGGCGCTCGGTCAGTGCGCGGCATTCTTCGGCCAGATCCAGGGTGCGATGGGTGGCCTGCTCGGTCATCTGCACCACGTGGTCCAAGCGCGCGCAGGCATCATCCAGCTCGCCGGCTTCGCTGGGAACGCTGGGCAGCTCGCCCAGTGCCTGGCCCAGTTCGCGTGCAAGACGGCCCAGCCCGGACATCATTGGCTGCGCACGCAATGCCGCCAGCGCATCGATTTCCCGGCGCCAACCGGCTTCATCGCCGCTTTCCAGTGCTGCCAGTGCGTCCTGCAGGCGCTGCACCAGGGCCGATTTGTCGCTCAATGCTTCGCCGAGCTGGTTCATCAGGCGCTCGCTGCCAGGCGTTCGAAAATCTTGCCGAGTTTCTCTTCCAGCGTCTGCGCAGTGAACGGCTTGATGATGTAGCCGTTCACGCCGCTCTGTGCAGCCTCGATGATCTGTTCGCGCTTGGCTTCGGCGGTAACCATCAGCACCGGCAGGGTCTTGAGCTTGGCATCGTTGCGGATTGCCTTGAGCAGCTCGATGCCGGTCATCACCGGCATGTTCCAATCGGTGACGACGAAATCGAACGACTGCGTCTGCAGCATCGACAGCGCGGCATGCCCGTCCTCGGCTTCGGCGGTATTGGTGAAGCCCAGATCGCCGAGCAGGTTCTTGACGATGCGGCGCATCGTCGAGAAGTCGTCAACGATCAGGATGCGCATGTTCTTGTTCAAAAGACTTTCCTCTTCATGGTTCTTCGAGCCCGGCGTCGGCCGCCTCGAAAATCTTCAGTCGGCCACGCAGACGCAGCGTGGCCTGGCCGTGGATCTGACAGACGCGGGATTCGCTTACGCCCAATACCGCGCCAATTTCCTTCAGGTTCAATTCCTGCTCGTAATACAGCGACAGCACCAGCTGCTCGCGCTCGGGCAATTGGGCGATGGCCTTGCCCAGCTCGGCGCCGAACTGGCTGCGTTCCAGCACTTGTTGCGGGTTGGGGCCGCCGGTGGTCGGGGTGTCCAGCTCGCCCTGGTCTTCGATGCGCGACTCCAGGCTCAGCACCTGGCCGCGCGATGCGTCTTCGACCAGACGCATGTACTCAGGCAGTGGCAGGTCCATCGCCTCGGCCACTTCGCTGGCGCTGGCCGCACGGCCGCTGCTCTGCTCAAGCCTGCGGATGGTGGCGGCGGCGTCGCGGGCGCGGCGGTGCACCGAACGCGGCACCCAGTCGCCGCGGCGGATCTCGTCGATCATCGAACCGCGGATGCGGATCGATGCATAGGTTTCGAACGAGGCGCCCTGTTCGGCGTCATAGCTGCGCGAGGCCTCGATCAGGCCCATCATGCCGGCCTGGATCAGGTCATCGACCTCGACGCTGGCCGGCAGGCGCGCAGCCAGATGATGGGCGATGCGGCGTACCAGGTCGGCGTGGCGGGCGATGCAGTCATTGGCCGCGCTGCGCTGGACTTCACGGTATTGGGCGGCTGCATTGTTCATGCCTTCACCTTCTGCTGGATGATGCGTTCCAGGAAGAATTCAACGCCGCCGCGCGGGGCGGTTGGGGCTTGCCAGCGCGCGGTGCGACGGGCGATTTCGTTGATGGCCAGCGAAGCCGGCGCGGAAGGATAGAGCTTGACCACCGGCTGCTGACGCTGCACCGACAGGCGCAACCAGTCGTCCTGCGGCACGCAGCCCAGGTAGTTCAGTGAAACGTCGATCAGGAACTTCTCGCAGACCCGTACCAGCTTTTCATACAGGGCGCGGCCTTCGTTTGGGTCGCGGACCATGTTGGCGACGACCTGGATACGGTCCACGCCGCGCTCGCGCGAGAGCACCTTGATCAATGCATAGGCGTCGGTGATCGAGGCGGGTTCGTCGCAGACCACCACCACGGTGTCCTGGGCGGCCTGGCAGAAGGTCAGCACGCTGTCGGTGATGCCAGCGGCGGTATCGATGATCATCACGTCGAGCTCGCGTTCGAGCTCGGAGAAAACGTTGACCAAGCCGACATGCTCGGCCGGCTGCAACTCGGCCATGTGCCGACGGCCCGAGGCGGCCGGCACCACCAGCACACCGTTCGGGCCTTCCATGATCACTTCGTCCAGCGTGGCGCGCCCGGCGACCAGGTCGGCCAGGGTGTGCTTGGGCTGCAGGCCGAGCACCACATCGATGTTGGCCAGGCCCAGGTCGGCATCCAGCAGCAGGGTACGTTTGCCCATGCCTGCCAGTGCCACGGCCAGGTTGGCCGAGACATTGGTTTTACCTACACCGCCCTTGCCGCCAGTCACCGCGATGGTGCGTACCGGACCAGCCGGTTCGTGCCGGGTAGCCGACAGGGGGAAGGTGTTGGTCAGCTTGGCGTACTCACGCGACTGCATCGTTCAACTCCGTGTTGCAGGGCATATCGGCCGCGCGGCGCAAATCTTCAAGGCGAAGTACGAGATTTGCGGCAGAGGCCCGATAAAGGTCTTCCGGAACGTCCTGGCCGTCGGTCACCCAGGTGATCGGCAGGCGGTGATCGACCGCTACCGACAGCGCCGAGCCGAAGCGGCCGGTCTCGTCCAGCTTGGTCAGCACCACGCCCTGCGGGTTGGCGGCGCTGAAGCGACGGACCACTTCGTCCATGTCCTGGAAGGCCGTGTTGGCGGGCAGCACCAGCAGGGTGCGGATCTGACCGGCTGCCCGCAGCCACTGCAGCTGGGCAGTGAGAGCGCGGTCGCGCTGGCCCAGACCGGCGGTGTCGATCAGCACCAGCTTGTAGTCGGCCAGCTTCTGCAGCAGCTGGTTCAGGTCGGTGCTGCTATTGGCCTCGTGCACGGCGATGCCGAGCTGGCGGCCGAAGCCGTACAGCTGCTCACGCGCGCCAATGCGCTGGGTGTCGGTGGTGACCAGGGCCACGTCGCGGGCGGCGTGGGCTTCGGCGAAGCGCGAGGCCAGCTTGGCGATGGTGGTGGTCTTGCCAGCGCCGGTGGGGCCGACCAGGGCGATCACGCCACCGGTCTCCATCGGATCGACCGGGGCGATCGGCAGTTTTTTGGAGATCAGCCCCAGCATCAGTCCACGGGCGCGGCTGGGGTCGATATCGGCCGGAATCTGGGTGGCGACATCGCGGGCCAGGCCGGCGTCGAAGCCGTACTCGTCCATCAGGTCCAAGGCATTGGCGCGTACGGCGCTGCCGCGCAGGCGCTCATCGGTGAAGCGGTTCATCTCGCGCTCGATCAGATGGCGCATGCCGGCCACTTCCTGACGCAGCTGGCTGAGCTGCTCGTCATCGCGGGCGATGACTGCTGGACTGGTGATGACCGGGCTGACCGCTGCGCTGCTGGCGACAGTTGTCGGTGTGGCGGTTTCGATGGCGGCGACGACCGGACCTTCAACCGGCTGCGGGGCCGCGAACGGAGCGATCGCGGCAGCGATCGGCGCGGCCGGCTCGATTGCAGGTGTCGTAGCGGCGACGGTGAGCACCGGCGCAGCGGGAATTGCGGGGATGGTCGCGGCAATGGCTGCCTGCGGCTGGGTCGGCTCCGTCTCAGCCAGCGGCGGGTCGATGGCAAAACGTGCGCGCTCCGCCGGCGCCGGCGGCGCGATGGTGACGGCAGCAATGGCATCGGCAAAGCTGGCTTGCTGGGCAACAGCCGGTGCAGCGGCCAGGGGGGCGATGGCCGCCGCACTGCCGACGGGACGGAAAGCCGGCACTACCGGCAGCTCATCGGCGCTGGCTGGCTGGGTGGCGAAGAAGGTCCGAGGCGCAGGCGCGCGCGCCGCCACCGGTTCAACCTCGGCGGACTTGAGCAGGCCGGCGAAGCGGCTGCCCGGTGCAAGCTCGATGCTGTTGTCTATGGAACGGCCAGTGGCGCCAACCGCCGAGCGTGCCAGCGCGGCGACCGCCGAGGTGGTGGCGGTAACCGGTTCCGGCTCCGGTGCCTTGCGGCGGGTCATTGCGGCCATGATGGCTTCGGCGGCGCTGCGCGGCTTGGCCGCTGCCGGCGGTGCCGGGCGGCTGGCTTCCAGCGCCTGCTTCACTGCGGTTTCGTCGTAGTGCGCAGCAGCCACGATCTCCACACCTTCCTCGATCCGGCGGTTGGACAGGATCACGGCATCGGGGCCGTGTTCCTTGCGCACGAGGTTCATGGCGGTGCGCATGTCAGCGGCGACGAAACGTTTGATCTTCATGCTTTGGTACCGGGAGTGGGGCTGCGGCGAAGGAGTGGCGTTGGCGATGTCGAACATGGCGTGGCGGGCTCCTTCTTGCGGAATGGGTGCGGTGCAGCAGGTGTCTGGTTTCCGTCACCGGCATTGCTGTCGGTGACGGCTTTCGGGCTGCCTCAGCTGATCGTGCCGACCAGTTTCAGGCGTTTGTCTTCCGGCACTTCGCTGTAGGCCAGGACCGACAGCGAGGGAACGCTGTGGCGGACCAGGCGCGCCAGCGCGGCGCGGACCGGGGCCGGTACCAGCACTACAGCCGGCTCGTTGCGGGCCTCCTGCTTGCCGACGCAATCGGCAAGGCTTTGGTGGAGGCGTTCGGCGAGACCAGGTTCCAGTGCGGCGCCATTGCCTTGTGTTGACTCCTGCAAGACGCGTTCCAATTGCGGGTTGAGGGTGAACACCGGCAGCTCCGGCGAGGAACCGGCGATTTCCTGCACGATGAAGCGACCCAGCGCATTGCGTACCGAGGCGGTAAGCGCGGCGGCGTCCTGGGTGACCGGTGCGGCTTCGACCAGCGCTTCGGCGATCTTGCGCAGCTGGCGGATCGGGATGCGTTCGACCAGCAGGTTCTGCAACACCCGCGCCACGGTGGGCAGTGGCAGCGCCTTGGGCGACAGGTCTTCGGCCAGTTTGGGGGCGCTCTTGGCCAGGGTCGCCAGCAGCTGCTGGACTTCCTCGTGGCCGAGCAGTTCCGGCGCGTGCTCGCGGATCAGGTGCGACAGGTGGGTGGCAACCACGGTGGCAGGATCGACCACCGTATAACCCAGTGATTCGGCGTGGGCACGCTGGTGCGGCTGGATCCAGGTGGCGTCCAGGCCAAACGCCGGGTCTTTGCCTGCGATGCCTTCCAGCTTGCCCATGGCGCTGCCCGGGTCCAGTGCCAGCTCGCGATCCGGATGGATGTCGGCGCTGCTGACCGGTACGCCGTGGATCAGCAGGCGGTAGTGGGTCGCCGGCAGTTCCAGGTTGTCGCGGATATGCACCGGCGGGATCAGGAAGCCCAGATCCTGGGTGAGCTTGCGGCGCACGCCCTTGATGCGCGTCATCAATTCGCCGCCCTGGGCCTTGTCGACCAGTGGAATGAGCCGGTAGCCCACTTCCAGGCCGAGCGGATCGACCGGGCGCAGTTCGTCCCAGGTCAGTTCAGCAGTTGGTGCCGGCTGCGGCTGTCCCAGCGTGTTCAAGCCGCCTTCGTTGGTGCTGGCGTTGTTGGCAGCGGTCTTGGCCACAGCACCGGTTTCGCGCTTCCACAATTTCCAGGCGATGAAGCCAAGGATCGCAGCCAGGCTGAGGAAGGCCAGGTTCGGCATGCCCGGCACCAGGCCGACCAGGCCGATGATGGCGGCAGTGATGGCCAGTGCGCGGTATTGGCCGAACACCTGGCCCATCATCGCCTCGCTCATGTCCTGCGAGCGCGAGGCACGGGTCACCAGCATGGCCACGGCGCTGGAAACCAGCAGGGCGGGCAGCTGTGCCACCAGGCCGTCACCGATCGACAGCAGCGTATAGGTGGCCGCTGCGTCGCCGAACGGCATGCCGTGCTGCAGTACGCCCACGGCCAGGCCGCCGAGCATGTTGATGAAGAGAATCAGGATGCCGGCGATGGCGTCGCCGCGGATGAATTTGCTGGCGCCGTCCATTGCGCCGTAGAAATCGGCTTCCTCGCGGACTTCTTCACGGCGGATCTTGGCTTCCTCGCGCGTCAGCAAACCGGCGTTGAGGTCGGCGTCGATCGCCATCTGCTTGCCGGGCATGGCATCCAGGATGAAACGCGCGGTCACCTCCGACACGCGCCCGGCACCCTTGGTGATGACCACGAAGTTGATGATGGTCAGGATTGCGAACACCACGATGCCGACGGCGTAGTTGCCGCCGATGACGAACTCGCCGAACGCAGCGATCACCTTGCCGGCGGCCTCATGGCCGTCCTGCCCGTTGAGCAGGATCACCCGGGTGGAAGCCACGTTCAGGGCCAGCCGCAGCATGGTGGTGACCAGCAGCACGATCGGGAAGATGGTGAAGTCCAGTGGCCGCTTCACGTACACCACGGCCAGCAGTACCAGCATCGAGATGGCGATGTTGAGGGTGAACAGGGCATCCAGCACCGGCGCGGCCAAGGGCACGACCACCATTGCCAGCAAGGCCAGCACGATCAGCGGTGCGCCCAGCCCGTGGCGCAGCATGTCCAGCACGCGGCGCGCGGACAGGCCTGAGCTCTGGCTGCTCATCGGGTTTCTCCCTTGCCGAACTCATCAATATCGATGGATGCCATCTGCGGCATCGGACCACTGCGCCATTGGCGCAGCTGGTAGACGTAGGACAGGACCAGGGCGACAGCCGAATACAGTCTCACGGGGATTTCCTTGCCGAGTTGGCTTTCCCGATACAAGGCCCGTGCCAAAGGCGGTGACGAGACAATGGCGACCTTGTTGCCGTCGGCGACCTGGCGGATGCGCAGGGCCAGTTCGTCTACGCCACGGGCGACCACGGTAGGGGCGTTCATGCGCCCGCTCTCGTACTTGAGGGCAACGGCATAATGGGTGGGGTTGACCAGCACCACGTCGGCTGTGGGCACGGCTTCCATCATCCGGCGTTGTGACAGCTGCATCTGCATCTGCCGGATGCGGCCCTTGACCTCGGGGCTGCCCTCGCTTTCCTTCATCTCGCGGCGCAGTTCTTCACGGGTCATCTTCAGCTTCCGCAACCAGTTCCACTTCTGGTAGGGCGCATCAATGGCAGCGAGCAGGGCCATGGCACCTGCGGTGGCCAACAGCAGTTTGAGGGTAAAAGCCAGCCCGCGACCGATGGCGGCTTCCAGTGGTAGATGCAGCAGGCCGCGCAGGGCGTCGGCGCCGTGCCAGATGCACAGGCCGGCGGCGGTGCCGACAAAGGCAACGCGCAGCATCGACTTGACCAGCTCGGCCAAGGCCTCGGGCCCGACCAGGCGCTTGATCCCGGTCAATGGGTTCATGCGCTTGAGATCGGGCATCAGTGCTTTGTTGGAGAACTGCAGCCCGCCCATCAAAGCCGGGGCAATCATGCCGGCAGCAAGACACACCAGGAGCAGGGGGCTGAAGGCCAGCATCAGCTTGAGCAGCATCCAGCCGGCGTGGCCGAACAAGGCGTTCGGCGTATCCAACAGCCCGACTTCAGGTGACAGCGCGGCCTTCATCCATTGCCGGGCCGAGCTGCCTATTGAGCCGCCCATGGCGTACAGCGCCAGCACCGCGGCGACAAACACCGCGGCGGTTGCCAGCTCGCGCGAGCGCGGGATATTGCCTTGCTCGCGGGCCTCGCGCAGGCGTTTTTCGGTGGGGAGTTCGGTTTTTTCCCCGGCCTGTTCGTTCTCGGACATTGCTCGGCATGGAAGAAGGATTCTTCCATGGCCGTGCAAAAATCATTCCAGAACGGGTTCTGGTAGTGCCGAGCCATGCTCGGCTTGGGGATTTACCGGTAGAGCCCTTGCCGTGCATGGCTCGGCACTACAGGGGGATTGCTTGTAATGCTTCTGCCGAGCATGGATCGGCACTATGGGCCTATTCCTGGCTTGCGTTGAATGAGGCCAGACGCGCTTCCAGCGCCGCATGCTGGGCGTCGCCACCGTGCAGGCGCATGAAATTTTCGGCGCTGACCGGGCGGCCCAACAGATACCCCTGCAGGTGATCGCAACCCAGCCGCTCCACATAGGAGCGCTGTCCCTGGGTTTCGATGCCTTCGGCGACGATCTCCATGTTCAGGGCATGTCCAAGCGCGACAATCGCCGAGACGATCACCACGTCCTCGTCGCTTTCTTCCAGCGCCAGCACGAAGGCGCGGTCGATCTTTATTTCGGTGGCGGGCAGCCGCTTCAGGTGCAGCAGGCTGGACACGCCGATACCGAAGTCGTCAATCGATATGCCCACGCCCAGTGCGGCGACACTGCGCAGTACGGAAATGGCGTTGTCGGTGTCGCGCATCACTGCGCCTTCGCTGATTTCCAGAATCAGGCGTGAGGGCTCAAGATCGTTGCGCTCCAGTGCGGCGCGGACGTCTTCAATGAGTTTGGGCGAACCCAGCTGGCGGCCTGACAGATTGACCGCCACCCGCCACTCGGCGTTGCCTGCATCCTGCCAGCAGCGCATTTGCCGACAGGCTTCATCCAGCACCCAATTACCGATCACGTCCATCAGGTCGCTCTGTTCGGTAAGGCGGATGATGCGATCAGCGGGGACGTAACCGTGCTCAGGGTGACGCCATCGGATCAAAGCCTCGGCACCGCCTATACGACCGCTGTCGGCATGCACGCGGGGCTGGTAGTGCAGCGACAGTTGGGCGGTTCCCAGCGCCTTGCGCAGGTCTTCCAGCAGGCGCCGGTCCTGCTCGACGTTGTCGTTCATCCAGTCGGCGAACAGCGCGTGCGTGTTGCGCCCGGACTGTCGGGCATAGGCCATGGCGGTCTCGGCCATGGCGATCAGCTGCGCAGCGGTGGTGGTGCCGGTCTGCGGCTGCTTGACGATGCCGAGACTTGCGGTGATCCGCAGTTCGCGTCCGCTTACCCGCACCGAGTTGACCGCCAGAATGATGCGATCTGCAAGCGAGTCCAGTTCTTCGGTCTGCCTGAGCTGACTGGCGATGACGAACTGATCGCCACCGAGGCGACCGACCAGGTCGTCGGCCGGCAGTAGCTGGCGCAGGCGCTCGCCGATATCGACCAGGGCGGCATCGCCGGTCTGCGAGCCGAACGTGCCATTGATATGGCGGAAACCGTCCAGGTCGATGGACATCACCACGAACGGCTGGCCGTCCTGCAGCAACTGTTCGATACGCTCATGCGAAAGCTGGCGGTTGGGCAGGCGGGTCAACGAGTCGTGCTGGCTGGCATGGAACAGTTCCTTGCGCGCATCGTCCAGCGAGGCTGACAGCATCGAGTTGCGCAGGTGCAGCAAGCGTGCCTGCATGCGCTGCTCGAACAGGGAGATGGTCAGCACAACGCCCATCACGCCAACGGTCAGCAGCACGACGCAGGCGGCCAGCCACTCGGTTGGAACGCCACCGGTGGTGGCTGCGGTACAAACTGAACCGGCTGGGAAGCGTGCCGCCGCCATGCCGGTGTAATGCATGCCGACAATGGCAAGGCCCATCACCGCGGCGGCGATCAGCCGGGGCGGCAGGGCGTGCTCGACGGTGCGCAGGCGAAATGCGATGTACAGCGCGCTCCACGATGCACCGACTGCAATCACGATGGAAAGAACGAACCAGACCCTGTCGTAATCGATGCCTGGATTCATTTTCAGCGCTGACATGCCGA
The DNA here is from genome assembly GCF_056760175.1 of Stenotrophomonas sp. STEN021. Taxonomy (NCBI): domain Bacteria; kingdom Pseudomonadati; phylum Pseudomonadota; class Gammaproteobacteria; order Lysobacterales; family Lysobacteraceae; genus Stenotrophomonas; species Stenotrophomonas sp. STEN021. Next base: position 15,343 of record NZ_JBRREH010000027.1, read on the forward strand.
CGTAATGCATCCACGCGATGCCCAGACCCATCAGCAGCGCACCCAGTGCCAAGCGCAGATGCGGCAGGGTTGGCCGCGATACCAGCCATAGGGCAAAAATCGAGGCGGCAACCGCGACCAGCAGGGACTCCACGGTCAGCCACAGGTCGTAGCCCAAGGGGATTGGCAGGCGGAAAGCCAGCATGCCCACAAAGTGCATCGACCAGATGCCGGCGCCCATGGCCACGCCCCCGGCCAGCAGCCAGCGCGCCGCGGCGCGGCGCGGTTGCGAGGCGGATACCCGCGAGGCCATATCCAGTGCCGTGAACGAGGCCAGGATGGCCACCAGAATCGACAGCACGACAAACAACGGGTTGTAGCTGCCAACGAGCATCGAACCCCTCCCTAAGGTTGTCGCACCGCGGTCGCGGAAGCGATATCTCGTAGCCGGTACCGCATTCCCCTGCGGTCCGTGCTGTACCCGGACTATCCACGGGTACAGGGTAACCAGCAATAGGGTGTTTGGATAATGCCAAATCAAAAAACCTGAGCTGTGTAGGACGTCACATTGTTACTTGCCGCGCCGTATCGAAGGCGGTGTCGAACAGGCGCTGTACCGGTGGTCCCATTTCTCCGGCCAGCAAGGTGAGCAGGGACAGCCCAAGCAGCAGTGCAACCGGCAGGCCCAACTGCATGGGATTGAGCGCTGGCGCTGCTCGGGATAGGACGCCAAAGGCCAGATTGATGGCCAGCATCGCCACCACCAGCGGTAGTGCCAGCGACAGCGCGCCACGGAAAATCTGCAGCGCCAGGGTCGGCACCAGCGCGGCCACCGCATGTGGATCGGGCAGGGCGGTGCCGATGGGCAATGCCTTGTAGCTGTCCACCAGCAGCGAGATCAGCGCCAGGTGGCCGTTGCTGGTGAAGAACAGCAGGCCGAACATCAGGTAGAACCATTGCCCGATCACGCCGGAACTGCCGCCACGCATCGGGTCGGCCATCTGTGCGAAGGCCAGGCCGGTGCTCTGCGCGATCATTTCGCCTGCCATCGCGCCAGCCTCGAAGATCAGCCGCAGCAGAAAGCCGATGCTGACCCCCACCGCCACTTCGCGCAGGATGTTCAGCACGGTCATCGAGTCAAAGCCATTGAAGATGGGCACTGGCGGCAGGACTGGGGACAGCGCAACCGACAGCGCAACCGCCAGCAGCGCGCGCACCCGCGCCGGCACCGCACGGGTGCCAATCATCGGCATGGCCATCAGCATTGCGCCGATGCGCAGCATGATCCACAGCGTATTGCCGATGATGGCGAAGGCCTGCTGGCCGTCGATGACTGTCTGGGTGACCGAGTCCATTGCGCTAGCCGATCAGGTGCGGAATGCGCTGGAACAACAGGGTGGTGAACTCGACCAGGTGGCCAAGCAGCAGGCTGCCCAGCGCAAACAAGGCTGCGGTCAGGGCGGCGGCTTTGGCGACAAAGGCGATGGTGGGCTCGTTGATCTGGGTGGCGGCCTGGATGACGCCGACCACCACGCCGACGACCAGCACGACAAGCAGCAGCGGACCGGCGATCCACAAGGTGGCAACCAGGCCGCCGCGCAGTTCGGTAAGGGCAAGTTCGGGACTCATGCCGGGGCAGATGCAAGAGCGGTGCCACAGCGTTGGCGGCGGGTTTTTGGCGGGGGGCACCCCAAACCTGACTTGTGGGAGCGGCGTCAGCCGCGAAGCTGATGTTCGATCAGATCGTAGCCCAGCCGGTGACTGACTTATCTCGGCTTCGCGGCTTACGCGGCTCCCACATCCACAGCCGCAGGCTTGCTGCGGTAGTCCTCGCCGACCGCCTGCAGGCCCGCGACCGCAAAGCGATGCAGATGTGCCAGCAACGGCTGCGATGGGCCTTGCGCCACTGCCTGCAACGGGCCGGGCACGCCACGGCCGATCACGATCAGCATCATGCAGGGCGCGGCGACACTCAGTAGACAGCGGAATAACGCCGGCTCGTCAGCTGGGATGCCAGAGATTTCGCTGAGGATCTGCGCCACCGCCATCATTTTCGGCGGAACCGCTTCTTCCATCAGCACCTGCAGGTGCGAGGAGGGCGCCAGCAGTTCGCGGGCCAGCACGCGTGGTGCCCAGGCCTCGGGCTGCTGGGCGCGCTGGACCAGGCCGGCCAGCAGTTCGTACAGACGCTGCTCCGCGCTCGATGCGCTGCTGGCGATGCGTTGCAGATCGTCAAGATCAAGCAGCTGCCGGTGCGCTTCCAGCAGTACCGCCTGGTACAGGCCGTTGCGGCTGCCGAAGTGGTAGTTGATGGACGCCAGATCGGCAGTGGCCAGCTGGGCGACGGCTTTGCTGGTGGTTTCGGCAAAGCCCTGTTGCGAGAACAGTTGGCCGGCCGCCTCCAGCAGGCGGGCGCGGGTGGCCTCGCCGTCGGTACGTGGGCCGCGCTGGGTGGTTTTCTGTGTGCTCATTGCGTGGCAAGTTTAGCCTGCTTCATCGTTCCGACTGGCACTACTTTAAATTAAATTTAATTTGAACTAGGCTGTTCGGCATATCCAGTCCAGCTTGCGGAAGCGTCCTGATGAAGAAGCCCGTCCTTGTCGTGGTGGTCGCCGTTGCGTTGTTGGTCGCGCTGCTGCTGTGGTGGAGCAGCAGCGACAAGCCGGCTGACGACGGCCTGCAGTTGCAGGGCAATGTGGACATCCGCCAGGTGTCGCTCGCCTTCGATGGCAGTGGCCGGGTGCAGGAAGTGCGCGTGGAGGAAGGCGACAAGGTCAAGGCCGGCGATGTGCTGGCTACGCTCGACACCCGCACCCTGCAACTGCAGGCAGATCAAGCCAAGGCACAGATCGAGACGCAGCGGCAGACGGTGGCGCGGTTGCACAACGGCGCGCGGCCGCAGGAAGTCGTGCAGGCCAGAAGCCAGCTGGCCGCAGCGCAGGCCGATGCAGCGCGTGCAGCGCAGGACCTGCAGCGCTTGCAGGGCGTGGCCAGCGCGACGGACGGTCGTGGTGTAAGCGCGCAGGAAATGGACCGCGCGCGTAGCGTGGCGAAAGTGGCGGCAGCGACGGCTGAACTGCAGCAACAGGCATTGGCGCTGGTGCAGCAAGGCCCGCGCAAGGAAGACATCGCGGCAGCCGAGGCGCAATTGCAGGCGGCCGATGCCCAGCTCGCGTTGCTGCAGCACCAGATCGCGCAAGGCCAGCTGAAGGCGCCGGTGGCGGCGGTGGTGCGCTCGCGGCTGGTGGAAGTCGGCGACATGGCCGGTCCGCAACGCGCAGCGTTCGCCTTGGCGTTGACGCAGCCGAAGTGGGTACGGGTGTTTGCCAGCGAGACCGAGCTCGGTCGTATCCGCAGTGGTCAGCTGGCGCAGGTGACTAGCGATAGCCACCCCGACAAGCCGGTGACCGGCAAGGTCGGCTTCATTTCCTCGGTGGCCGAATTCACCCCGAAGTCCGTGCAGACCGAAGAGCTGCGCACCAGCCTGGTCTACGAAGTGCGCGTGGTGGTCGAGGACCCGCAGGATCAGCTGCGCCTGGGCCAACCGGTGAGCGTGCGGTTGCAGGAGGCGGTGCACTGATGGAAGCAGCCGCTGCCACGGTTGTTGCGGTCGACCTGCGCAAGTGTTTTCCGGCAGCCGGTGGCGGGCAGGTGGAGGCGCTGGCAGGGGTTTCCCTGCGCGTGCGCAAGGGCGAGCTGACTGCATTGGTTGGACCGGATGGTGCGGGCAAGACCACCTTTCTGCGCATGGTTGCGGGTTTGCTGCCCGCCGATTCTGGCCAGTTGCAGGTGCTTGGCCGTGACGTAGCAAGCCAGCCGCAGCAGGTGCAGGACCGCATCAGCTACATGCCGCAGCGCTTCGGCCTGTATGAAGACCTGAGCGTGCAGGAGAACCTGGATCTGTACGCGGACCTGCATGGTGTGCCTCCGGCTGAGCGCAATGCACGCTTCGAGCGCCTGCTGCAGATGACTGACCTGGCTGCGTTCAAACAGCGCCCGGCGGGCAAGCTGTCTGGCGGCATGAAGCAGAAGCTGGGCCTGGCCTGCACGCTGGTACGCTCACCGGAGCTGTTGCTGCTGGATGAGCCCAGTGTGGGCGTGGACCCGCTGTCGCGGCGCGAACTGTGGAAGATCATCCAGCAGCTGGTGCAGGAGGAGCAGCTCAGCGTGCTGGTCAGCACGGCTTACATGGACGAGGCTGAGCGCTGCGAGCAGATCTTCGTGCTGCATCAGGGGCGCTTGTTGGCGCAAGGCAATCCTGCCGCGCTGACCGACAAGGCACAGGGCCTGACCTGGGCGGTAGCACCCGCGCCGACGCGGCAGCCGCGCGACCTGCAGGCGCAGCTGATCGACGATACCCTGCACGTGCTGGATGCGGTGCCGCGTGCCGGTTCCGTACGTTTCATCCTGCAGCCTAGTGTGGCGCCGTCGGATATCGCTGCAGTGCTGCAAGGCGAGCAGCCGAGCCGACGCCCGGCGGAGTTGGAAGATGCCTTCATGATGCTGCTGCGCGCGCAGGAGGCGCCAGCATCTCTGCCGGCGGCCGAGGTCGCAGCGAGCAAGATCCTGCAGGATGATGCGCCGGTCATCGTGGTGCGTGATCTGGTGCGTCGCTTCGGTGATTTCACCGCCGTGGCCAGCACCAGTTTCGATGTGCACCGCGGCGAGATATTTGGCCTGCTCGGCCCCAATGGTGCCGGCAAGACCACTACCTTCCGCATGCTCTGCGGTCTGTTGCCGGCCAGCAGTGGGCATCTGGAAGTGGCTGGTCTGAATCTGCGCACTGCCCGAGCCCAGGCCCGCGCACGCATCGGCTATGTCTCACAGAAGTTCGCGCTGTACGCCAATTTGAGTGTGCGCGAGAACCTGGAGTTCTTCGGCGGTGCCTATGGTCTTGGCGGCACGCAACTGCGCGAGCGTGTTGCCGATGCCATCAAACGCTTCGACCTGCAGGCGGATGCGCGCAGTGGCGAGTTGCCTGCAGGCTACAAACAGCGACTGGCAATGGCGGTGGGATTGCTGCATGCGCCGGAAATCCTGTTTCTGGATGAACCGACCAGCGGTATCGATCCGCTGGCACGGCGTGCGTTCTGGCGCACCATCACCGGGTTGGCGCAGCAGGGCGTGACCATCATCGTCACCACCCATTTCATGGAGGAAGCGGAATACTGCGATCGCATCGCCATCCAGGACGCAGGTGAACTGTTGGCTCTTGGGACGCCACAGCAGGTGCGCGAGCAGGCCGGCGCTGACGGCATCGACATGAATGCCGCCTTCATTGGCATCGTCGAGCAGGGCCGCGCGCAGCGCAGTGCCGCTGCCGGTGGCAGGGCTGCGTGATGTCCGGGTTCCTGTCCCGCCTATCGGCGCTGGTGCGCAAGGAGACCCGGCAGATGCTGCGTGAACGCAGCAGTCTTGCCGTGGGTCTGTTATTGCCGGCGGCATTGATCCTGCTGTTTGGTTACGGGCTGTCGTTCGATGTCAGCCATGCGCCGGTCGCGGTGGTGCTGGATGAGCGCTCGCCGACCACGCAATCGCTGGTCGCCGGGCTGCAGGGCTCGCCGTATCTGGCACCGGTGCAGGTTGCTGACATGAAGGCCGCTGTGGACTTGATGCGGCAAGGCAAGGTCGGCGGCATCGTGCATGTGCCGGTGGATTTCAGCCGGCGCAGGGCTGAGGGCAATGCGCAGGTGCAGCTGATCCTCAATGGCGTGGATGCCAATACCGCGCGGACCCTGGAGGCCTACGTGGGCGGCGCCTTGGCGACGCAGATGCTGACGACGCTTGATCGACAAGGCGGCGAAAGTGCGGGCGGTGGCGTCAGTGTGGCCCAGCGCATGTGGTTCAACGAAGCAAATACCAGCACCTGGTATCTGGTGCCGGGCCTGATCGTGCTGGTGATGACACTGATCGGTGCATTCCTGACCTCGCTGCTGGTTGCGCGTGAATGGGAGCGCGGCACATTGGAGGCACTGTTTGTCACCCCGGTGCGGCCGACCGAACTGGTGCTGGCAAAGCTGCTGCCGTATCTCGGCATCGGCGCGATCAATCTGGCGATCTGCCTGCTGACCGCACGCTTTCTGTTCGAGGTGCCGATGCGTGGTTCGCTGTTTGCAATCGTGGTCAGCTCGCTGCTGTACCTGAGCGTGTCGCTGCTGCTGGGGCTGTTCATATCGGCGGTGACCCGCAACCAGTTCCAGGCCAGCCAGGTAGCTTTGCTGACCAGTTTCATGCCGGCGATGATGCTGTCCGGCTTCGTATTCGACCTGCGTAACATGCCGGTTGCGGTGCAGGTCATCAGCCAGTTGCTGCCGGCCACGCATTTCATGGGCTTGATCAAATCGCTGTTCCTGACCGGTGACAACTGGGCATTGTTTCTGCAGAAGTCGACCATCCTGCTGCTCTATGCGCTGCTGCTGTTCGCGGCCACCCGCTACAAGCTGCGCAAGAGGCTGGTGTAAGCATGGGCGCTATTGCCATCTATTTCAGGCGCATTGCCTTCCTGTGCAGGAAGGAGCTGATCACCCTGCTGAAGGAGCCATCCAGCCGCGCCATGCTGTTCATGCCGGCGCTGATGCAGGCGCTGTTGTTTGGCTACGGCGCGACTTTCGACCTGCGTCATGTGCCGTACGCAGTGCTCGACCTCAGTGGCGGTCAGGCCTCGAGCGAGTTGCTTTCGCGTGTGGACGGTGCGGGCATGTTCGAGCGTGTGGCCACGCTGGATTCGTCGGCACAGATTGCAGGCCTGATCGACGCCAATGAAGTGTTGCTGGTGATCAGCATTCCTGCCGATTTCGAGCAACGGCTGGCGGCTGGTCAGAGCGCGCCATTGCAGTTGATCATGGACGGCCGCAATTCGACCACGGCTGGCGCCGCAGCTGGCTACATCGGTGCAATCGTCGCCGACTTCAACCAGGCACACGCTGCAGGTGGACAAGCGCTGCAATTGGTCACGCGCAGTTGGTACAACCCGAATCTGGAATCACGCTGGCAGCTGATGCCGGCCTTGATCGCCGCACTGAGCATGTTGCAGACCCTGCTGATCGCCGCGCTGTCAGTGGCGCGCGAACGCGAACAGGGCACCTTCGACCAATTGCTGGTCACCCCGCTGACGCCGATGCAGATACTGATCGGCAAGGCCTTGCCATCCATTCTGGTAGGGCTGGTGCAGTCCACCATCATCCTGCTGATCATCCGTTTCTGGTTCCAGATCCCGATGGCCGGTTCGGTAGGTGTGCTGTACCTGGCGCTGGCGGTGTTCACGGTGGCGTCGGTAGGCATCGGTCTATCGATCTCGGCGGTGGCAGCCAACATGCAGCAGGCAATGCTCTATACCTTCCTGTTGATCATGCCGTTGATGCTGCTGTCGGGCTTGATGACGCCAGTGGCCAACATGCCCAAGGTGTTGCAGATAGCCACCTATGCCAATCCATTGCGGTTTGGCATTGATCTGGTGCGACGGGTCTATCTGGAAGGTGCAGGCCTGCAGGACGTGGCCTTCAACTTCATCCCCATGCTGGCGGTGGCGGCGATTACCTTGCCCTTGGCGGCGTGGCTGTTCCGTAACCGGCTTACCTAGGACGCGATCCATGTTTCCGCAATCACGCTCATTGTTGAACGCCTCCCTGCTGCTCTCGCCGCTTGCTGTTGGCCTGATGCTCGGCGGCTGCGCGGTCGGGCCGAACGTCGTGCGTCCGGAGGCAGTGGCCCCCACGGACTGGACGCAATGGCGTGGTGGTGACGCGTCACTAAATGCTGTGGTCGGCACGCAGGCGCTGCAACCGGCGTGGTGGACGCAGCTGTCCGATCCGGCCCTGGATGAACTGCAACGACGCGCCTTGCAGGCGAGCCCGGACCTGCGCACGGCTGCCTTGCACTTCGCCCAGGCACGCACGCAGCGGCGCACGGTTGCCGCACAGCGCGGTGTCGATGTGAACACATCTGCAGGCGTCAATCGTCAGCGCCAAAGCGAGAACGGCGCTGGTACGCGCATGCTCGACATCCTCAGCAATGACAGTGACGCACTGAAGCAGCTGCTGGCCGAGCCATTCAATCTGTACCAGGCCGGCTTCGATGCGTCCTGGGAGCTGGATCTATGGGGCAGGGTGCGGCGTTCGATCGAGGCCGCCGATGCCAGCGTGGCGCAACAGGCTGCGTTGTTGGATCTGGCAAGGCTGAGCGTCAGCAGCGAGGTAGCACGCAGCTACGTGCAGCTGCGTGCCGCACAGCGCCAGATCGCACTGGCACACGAGGACATAGCTGCATTGGAAGAACGCCTGTCACTGCTGCAGGCACGGGTGGATGGCGGTCTGCAGGACCATCTGGATCTGGACCGTCAGCAGGCCGACCTGGCGGCGGTGCAGGCACGCTTGCCCGGTTTGCTGGCCGAGGAAGCCAGTAGCGGCAATCAACTCGCACTATTGCTCGGCGAGCGCCCCGGCGTGCTGCGCACCCAGCTTGCCAGGCCTGTGGTTGCCACCAGCGACGCGTTGCCGGATCTGTCATTGGGCCTGCCATCGGAAGTGGCGCAGCGGCGCCCGGATATCCGTGCCGCGCAGGCACGTCTGCAGCAGGCAACGGCCAGCGTCGGTGTTGCCCAGGCCGATCTGTATCCCAGCATCCGGCTTGGCGCAAAGTTCGGCTACGAGTCGTATCTGTCCGGTGAGTTCTCGGACTGGGGTAGTCGCACCTGGTCGATCGGCCCGGTGCTGAACCTGCCACTGTTCGACCACGGTCGCCGCAAGAGTGTGGTGCAGCTGCGTGAGCTGGAACAACAAGAAGCCGCCGTGGCCTACCAGAAGACCGTGTTGCAGGCCTGGCAGGAAATCGACAATGCCTTGAATGGCTACGCCGCCGCCCAACAGCAGCGCGCGCAGCTGCGTGTGCGCGAGCAGGCAACCTTGGACGCTTACACGATTGCCCAGGCACGGCATGATGCCGGCCTGATCGACTTCCTGGCGGTGCTGGACGCACGCAGGGCTTATCTGCAGACGCGGCGTGACCTGGTTGATGGCGAGGCACTGCTGCGTAGCCAGTTCATCGCGGTCAACAAGGCTCTGGGCAATGTACCGCCAGCACACGATTGACTGAGGCTACACTCGCTCGATTGCGGTCGTGAAGATGTCGCGACGGCTTTCCGCTGACCGAGGGTGAGTTGCATGCCAGATACGTCCCGCAGGGATCTGTTCAAAGCCATCGCTGCCGGCGCCATGGTGGCGCCGCTGTCGCTGCTGGCCGAGCCTGCCGTCGCTGCTGGCTGTGCGAGTGCAGCGCCGCGTTGGGGGCAGGGGCCGGAAGGCCAGCGCATCGCTGACCTTGGCGATGGCACCTACCTCAATCCCATCGTCGCCGGGGACCATCCTGACCCGACCATCCTCAAGGATGGCGACGATTACTACATGACCTTCTCGTCGTTTTATTCCTACCCGGGCCTGGTGATCTGGCATTCCACCGATCTGGTCAACTGGGCGCCGGTAGCGCCGGCGCTGCACCAGACACTCGGCGATATATGGGCAGTGGACCTGTGCAAGCACGGCGATCGCTACTTCATCTATCTGCCGGCCAATCCGACCGGCACGGGCTGGTCGATCTTCGTCATCTGGGCCGACGATATCGCTGGGCCATGGAGCGAACCGATCGACCTGGAGATCGACGGTTGCATCGATCCGGGCCATGTCGTCGGCGAGGATGGCAAGCGCTACCTGTTCGTAAACGGAATTCGTCGTGTGCGTCTGCGTGACGACGGTTTGGCTACCGATGGGACCTTGGAACCGGCATACAGCCCGTGGCGCTATCCGGATGACTGGGTTACCGAGAACTTCGCGCCTGAAGGCCCCAAGCTGCTGCGCCATGGCGAGTGGTTCTATCTGATCACCGCCGTGGGTGGGACAGCTGGCCCGGTCACCGGGCACATGGTGATCGCCGCACGTTCGCGCTCCATCCACGGGCCATGGGAGCACTGCCCGCAGAACCCGCTGGTGCGCACGCAGACGGAGGCCGAGCCATGGTGGTCACGTGGCCATGCAACCTTGGTGGAAGGCCCGGCTGGCGATTGGTGGATGGTCTATCACGCCTACGAGAATGGCTTTCGCACGCTGGGTCGGCAGACACTGCTGGAGCCTATCGAGTGGACCGATGACGGTTGGTTCCGGGCGCTGGGCGGCGACCTGTCGCGGCCGCTGCGCAAGCCGGCACGCGGCAAGCTCAGCGCGGCGGGGTTTGCACTGTCTGACGACTTCACCGGTGATCGTTTTGGCACGCAATGGGCATTTCACAATCCGGGGCCGGACGAGCGCCAGCGCGCGCGTTATGACAATGGCACGCTGCGACTGAAAGCCTCCGGCGCCTCGCCCATCGACAGCTCGCCATTGACCTGCGTGGTGCCCGACCGCTCCTACGAGGTGGAGGTGACCCTGTCACCTGGCATGGGGACGGAAGCCGGCCTGTTGTTGTTCTACAACAACAAGGCGTTCATCGGCGTCGGCTTTGATGGCAACACCATCAAGAACTTCCAGTACGCCGAAGAACTGGTATGGGCGCGCGCGCCGCGCGCCGCTGGCCCAGTCCGGGTGCGGCTGAACAACAGCAACAACGTGGTGACCTTCCATTACTCGCATGACGGCGGCCGCAGCTGGCAGTTGCACCCGACCCGGATGGAAGTGTCCGGCCTGCACCACAACGTGTTCGGCGGCTTTCTCAGCCTGAAGATTGGCATCTATGTCGCAGGAAGCGGTGAAGTGGCAATCAGCGATTTTCGTTATCGGGCGCTGGCTGCCTGCGCCAGGGGCTGAATCTGATTGATCATCAATCCGATGCCAGTTCTGGCATCAAAGTCCTGTGGGAGCTGCCTAGGCGGCGAAGCTGGAGTTGCTTGACGCTTGCAAGCGTTGCCTGCTGATGACCAGCGCGCTTCGCGGCTTGGGCCGCTCCCACGATCAACTTCAGGTCGATCCTCAGCGACGCAACCAGAAGTAGATCGGCAGACCAGACACGATCAATGCCACGCCCCACAACAAGGCCTCGCTGCCGATGCCGGCAATCGCGTACAGGCTGAAGACCAATGCACCAGCGGCGGCGATGCGTGAAGCAAGGCCGCTGCCGCGCCACAACCAGGCGGCTGCACCCGCCAGGTAGGGCAGCAGGGTGGCAGCGGTGGAAAGCAGTACCGAGAACTTGAACAGGTCGACCAGCGAGCGGTTGTAGTTGCAGATCACCAGCACGGTGGCCAGCAGGCAGCTGACGATGACGCCGAACACAGGCACGCCGCGCTTGCCCTCATAGGCGAAGGCACGTGGCAGCACGCCATCGCGGGCGGCGGCCATCGGCAGCTGCGCTGCCAGCAGGGTCCAGCCATTCAATGCGCCGACGCAGGAGATGGCCATCACCACGGCCAGCAACATGCCGGCGGTCGGTCCCCACAATGCGGCGGCGGCATCGGCCATCGGTGCGCTGGAACTGGCCAGCACATCGGCGGGCAGCAATCCCAGTACGGTGGTGCAGGCGAGCACGGTGGCGATGCCGGCGATGGCGGTGCCGGCGACCGTGGCGCGGGCGACGGTGCGCGGTGCGTCATCCACCGACTCGGCCGGGACCGTGGCGGCCTCCAGGCCGATCATCGCCCACAGGGTCAGTGCCACGGTGGCGGCAGCCACGCTGCCCAACGTTTCGCCGGAAGGGTTGAAGGGTACGTAGTGGCTGGTATCCACCAGCCACAGCGCGACCAGACCGAACATCAGCAGGGGGACGACTTTCAATACCGTGGTTGCCAGCTGCAGGCGTCCGGCTTCGCGCACACCGATCAGATTGACGCCAGCGCACAGCCACAGCGCGATCAGGCCGCAGGCGGCAGCGCGCACCGGGGTGGCGGTCAGAGCCGGAAAGATGGCGCCAATGCTGCCGGCAAAGGCCACCGCGATCGCGGCAATCGCACACCACATTGAGATCCAGTAGCTCCAGGCGACCAGAAAGCCAGGCAACTCGCCAAAGGCGTTGCGCGCGAACACGTAGGGGCCACCGGTCTGCGGCCAGCGTTTGGCCAACTGGGCAAAGGTGACCGCCAGCAACAGTGCACCGCACAAGGTGATACCCCAACCGATCAGGGTCGCCGTGCCATAGGGTGCGAGGGTGGCTGGCAACAGGAAGGTGCCCGAGCCGATCATGCTGCCCACAACCAGGGCGGTGGCGGACCAGAAGCCCAGCGGGCGACGCGTAGTAGTCATAAATACAGCAACGGCAAAGGCTCGCGCCGGGTACGGAAGGCCCCGGGAGAGCGTGAATACAAGGTGGCAGACGCCGGTGGCGACCGCAGCAGGGGACGGATTATGACGGTTTGCAGGCCAGACCGCGATGTGAAACCTGCCGGTAATGACCTTTGGCCCTTCCGACAAGGCACAGTAGCGCTGACGCTGGCGGCCTTGTTCCCTGTCCTGGAAACCCCCGATGACTGTTCGACCGTTGGCACTAGCCGTCTCGTTTTCTCTGGCCACCGTGCTGGCCGCCTGCTCGCCGTCATCGCAACCAGCAGCCGGGGATAGCACCGCGCAGGCACCGCAGGCCGACAAGGCCGCCCAGCTGAACCAGCTGTACGCCGACTATTGGGAGGGCGTGCTCAAGCTGAACCCGCTGCAGGCCACCTTCCAGGGCGACAACCGTTACAACGACCAGTTGCCGGATTTTGGCTCGGCCGAGTTCCGCAAGCAGAGCCATGACTTCACCCAGGAATGGCTGGGCAAGGCCGAGAAGATCGGTGATGCAGGCCTGGCCGGGCAGGATCTGCTCAGCTACCGCATCTTCGTCGAAGAGCAGAAGCAGTCGCTGGAAGGGGAGAAATTCCCGACCTGGATGATGCCGGTCAACCAGATGGGCTCCACCGTCAGCTATGCGGTGATGCTGGGTTCGGGCCAGGTGGCGCAGCCGTTCAAGACGGTCAAGGATTACGACAACTGGTTGGCGCGTGCCGCGCGCGTTCCGGTGTTGCTGGAAACCGAAAACGCCAATATGCGCGAAGGCATGAAGGCTGGCGTGGTGCAGCCACGCGTACTGATGGAAAAGGTGGTGCCGCAGTTCGACGAGATCATCACGGCCAAGGCCGAGGACAGCCAGTTCTGGGGGCCGATCAAGCTGCTGCCGGCCGACTTCTCGCAGGCCGACAAGGATCGCTTGACCGAAGCGTTCCGCGCGGTGATCAACGACAAGCTGATGCCGGCCATCAAACAGCAGCGTGACTTCATCGCCAACGAATACCTGCCGGCCACCCGCGATACGGTCGGCCTGGATTCCTTGCCGGACGGCAAGGCGTGGTATGCCTTCAACGCCAAACAGAGCACCACCACCGCGCAGACCCCCGAGCAGATTCACGAGATCGGGCTGAAGGAAGTGGCGCGCATCCACGCCGAGATCCAGACGGTGATGACCGAAGTGGGCTTCAAGGGCTCGCTGCAGGAATTCTTCACCTTCATGCAGAAGGACAAGCAGTTCGAGTTCAAGTCCGAGGCGGAATTGCTGGAGCATTACCGCGGGCTTGAGGCCAAGATCAATGCCAATGTGCCCAAGCTGTTCTCGCTGACCCCGAAGGCCGGTTTCGAAATCCGCCCGATCGAGGCGTTCCGCGCCAAGTCGGCTGCTGGCGGCGAGTACATGCAGCCCAGCGAAGACGGCACCCGTCCGGGCATCTTCTACGTCAACACCTACGACTTGCCGACGCGCAAGACCTGGGACGCCGAAGACCTGTTCCTGCATGAGGCCATCCCGGGCCACCACTTCCAGCTGGCGTTGCAGCAGGAACTGAAGGGCGTGCCGGCGTTCCGTCGCTTCGGTGGCGAGACCGCCTTCATTGAAGGCTGGGGCCTGTATGCGGAAAGCCTGGGCAAGGATCTGGGCGTCTACACCGACCCGTACAGCTACTTCGGCCGCCTGCAGGGTGAGCTGTGGCGTGCGGTGCGTCTGGTGGTGGACACCGGCCTGCATTCCAAGGGCTGGAGCCGCCAGCAGGTGCTGGACTACATGTTCGCCAACTCCTCGGTGAGCGAGCCCGATGCCATTGCCGAAGCCGAGCGTTACATCGCATGGCCGGGCCAGGCGCTGGCATACAAGACCGGTGAGCTGAAGATCCAGGAACTGCGCAAGCGCGCGCAGGACAAGCTGGGCGCCAAGTTCGACATCCGCGAGTTCCACGCCGAAGTGCTGAAGGACGGCTCGGTGCCGCTGGACGTACTGGATGGGAAGGTCAACGCCTGGATCGCGGAAAAGTCCAAGTAAGCGAGCCATCTGGTAGTGCCGAGCCATGCTCGGCAAGGGCTTTCCCGGTAGAGCCGCAGCCGAGCATGGCTCGGCTCGACAGGGATTGTTCGTGGGAGCGGCGTCAGCCGCGAAGCTGGCAATGATGAAACGGCAGAACGGCCCGCAATCAGATGATTGCGGGCTACAACGGCATCACCGGCAAGGCCCCAGCCGAGCATGACTCGGCTCTACCGTTGGGCTACGTAGTGTTCCAGCTGTGGGCGCTCGGTCGGCCATGCTGCTGTGCCACAGTGCACGGCAATCTCTTGAGCCCGCAGGCGGTCTGATCGCGGGCGTTCTTAGTTTACCTACCGCGTACCGCTGATGACTTTTATCGTATCGCTGCTGCTGCCGTTGTTGGCCGTCCTGTTCTGGTGGCCGGTCCATCCCTTGTCCAAGCCGCAGCGCCGGTGGCGGACCGGCATCAGTCTGGCGCTTGCCCTGATTGGCCTGGGTTTCGCGACCTTGTGGCGACTGGACATCTTCAGTTACACGGTCGAAGCCTGGATCCAACTGGTGTTCGGTTGGGTGCTGGTGATGTTCATGCTGGTGCTGGTGTTCGTGCTGCTGCGCGAAGCTGGCTGGCTGCTGTCACGCCTGCTGCCGCGCGGCTCACGCATCGCAACGCTGTGGCACGGCGTCGGCTTCAACCAGGCTGCGGCGCTGGCGATCGTGCTGCTGGCAACGCTGGGGATCTACAACGGCCTGAAACCACCGCAGGTACACGAGCGTGAGCTGGTCGTGCCGCATCTGCCCAAGGAGATGGACGGCCTGCGCGTGGCGGTATTGGCCGACCTGCATATCAGTCCGGTCAAACGCGCATGGCGTACCCAGCGCATCGTCGATGCAACCCTGGCGGTCAAACCCGACATGATCGTGTTGCCCGGCGACATGGCCGACGGCGGACTGGAGGACAGTGGTCGATTTGCCGCGCCGCTAGCGCAGCTCAAGGCGCCTTATGGCGTCTGGTTGGCACCGGGCAACCACGAGTACTACTACGACTACAGTGCATGGATGGCGCATTTCCGGCAGATGGGTCTGGGCGTGCTGGAGAACCAGACTGCGTTGTTGAACATCAACGGCCGCAGGCTTGCGGTCTCAGGCATCGGTGACCTCGCGGCGCTGAAGCCCAGTTCGTACATGCACGGTGGCCTGGCACCGGACATGGATGCTGTCGTGGCCGGCGGCAGGGGCGGCGAAGTCCATATATTGCTTGCGCACCAGCCCAAGCAGGCGCGTGCGGCTGCCGCGACCGGCGCAATCGACCTGCAGATCTCCGGCCATACCCATGGCGGGCACATGTGGGGATTCGACCGTTGG
Organism: Stenotrophomonas sp. STEN021; assembly: GCF_056760175.1. Classification (NCBI taxonomy): domain Bacteria; kingdom Pseudomonadati; phylum Pseudomonadota; class Gammaproteobacteria; order Lysobacterales; family Lysobacteraceae; genus Stenotrophomonas; species Stenotrophomonas sp. STEN021. The sequence goes on from NZ_JBRREH010000027.1 coordinate 30,919, forward strand.
GTGGTCGCTCCCTTCAACCACGGGTTTGTGCGCGGCGAGTACCGCGTACGTGAGATGGCCTTGTTCGTCAGCAGCGGCGCGGGCCAATGGGACGGCTTCACCGCGCGCCTTGGCGTGCCTTCCAGCATCGATGTGCTGGTGCTGCGCAGTCCCGCCGAGTAACCGGATTTGTAGGAGCGGCGTGAGCCGCGAAGCTCGCACATCATCAGGTGATAAATGTGCCCTGATGTTCAGCCATACCAGCTTCGCGGCTTATGCCGCTCCTACAAGATGCGGCGATGTGCGTGGGGTATTGCGGTTCTGTCGGCCGATCAGGTATCGAGGTCTGCCTCGTTGCCTTCACTGCTTTTGTGCTTGTCGGGCATCAGCTTCGGTAGCGTGCTCACGACCGCCAGCGCTGCAAGCGTGGTGATGAAGGCCACCATCTCCATGCCCATGCCGGCGGCCATGCCGATGGCTGCCGTCATCCAGATGCCGGCCGCCGTGGTCAGGCCCTGGATGCGTTCTTCGCTGTCGAGCTTGAGGATGGCGCCAGCGCCGAGGAAGCCGATGCCGGAGACGATGCCCTGCATCACGCGGGTGACATCGGCGCCTGAAATGCCCATCTGCAAAGGTGCCAAGACGAACAGCGCCGAACCTGCAGAGACCAGGATGTGGGTCTTCAGGCCGGCAGCGCGCCCTTTGCGCTCGCGCTCCAGTCCGAGCAGGCCACCGAGCACGATGGCGGTGGCCAGCCGCGAGATGAGGACGGTCAGGGTGCCAACATCGGGGAGGGCGAACTCGGCGGCCAGTGTCTGGCCGATTTCTGCAGCGATGCTCATGCGATGGCGTCCTTTGTTGCTGGCGTGACCGGTGGGCGGGCTTTGAAGGCCGATCGTGCTTGGGTGTTCCTTTACCGGGGATGATGCGGCGGATACAAAAACGGCCCCGTGAGGGGCCGTCGTGTTGCGTGTTGCAGCTCAGGCGATCAAAGCGCGATCTGGTCGAAGCGCTCGACCCGGGTATGGCCGTGGGTGGCCTCACCGCTGCGCGGCTGCGGGTAATCGCTGAGGCGATCGACCAGCACCGTCTGCAGCCCCGCCTCGCGCGCGGCGTCCAGCTCTTCGACCACGTCGGAGAGGAACAGAATTTCGGCAGGGGCGACGTTGATGGCCTTGGCGATATGCGCGTAGCTGGGCGCCTCGCGCTTGCCGCCAACTTCGGTGTCGAAGTTGCCGGAGAACAGGCTGTTCAAGTCACCAGCATCGCTGAAGCCGAAGAACAGCTTCTGCGCCGGCACCGAGCCGGAGGAGTACACGTATAGCGGCAGGCCGCTGGCGTGCCAGCCACGCAGTACGTCGGCTACTTCCGGGTACAGGTGCGCGGTGTAGTCGCCGTTGCGGTAGCCCGTGTCCCAAAGCATGCCCTGCAGCGCCTTGAGTGCAGTGTGCTTGCGGTCCTGGTCGATCCAACCCTGCAGGGTTTCGACGATGACCTCGTCCTGGCAGGCGCTGGCGGAGATTTCGGTGGCCACCGCGTCCAGCCACTGGCGGACCTGTGGTTCATTGCCGTGCGCCTGCACGAAGCCAGGCAGGGCATTGCGGGCATACGGAAACAGCACTTCCTTGACGAAGGAGATGCTGGAGGTGGTGCCTTCGATGTCGGTGAGGATGGCTTTGATGGTCATGCGTGGGGTCCTGCGCGGTGCTTCTTGGCTCGCGCGTTGTGCGGGTGGGTGAGGCTTGAACAGCGTAGAGCTGCCCTCACCCCAACCCCTCTCCCGCTGGCGGGAGAGGGGCTCAAGCAACGCAGCGGCTTATGCCGCGCTGGGCTCGTAGCGCGGGAAGCGCTGGGCGATGTCGGTGCCGGTGAAGTGGCCGACCCAGCCATCCGGCTCGGTGAAGAAGCGGATGGCGGCGAAGCTGGGTTCTTCGCCCATGTCGAACCAGTGGTTGACGCTGTCGGGCACGGCGATCAGGTCGTCCTTCACGCACTCCACTTCATAGACCTTGTCGCCCACGTGCAGGGTGAACAGGCCGGAGCCGGCGACGAAGAAGCGGACTTCGTCTTCCTTGTGGTAATGCTCGTCGAGGAATTTCTTGCGGATCTCGGCGCGCGCCGGGTTGTCCGGGGCGATCGAGGCCACGTCCACGCTCTTGAAACCATGCTCTGCGACCAGGCGATCAATGTCCTCGCGGTAAGCGGCGAACACTTCTTCCTGGCTGGCGCCCGGGGTGACCGGGTGCTTGGCCTGCCAGCGTTCGAAGGTGACGCCGATCTTGTTCAGTTCGGCAGCGATGACCTCGCCGTCGCGGCTGTCGAACAGCGGTGCGTCCGGGGCGGTGTCGTTGAAAATGCGCAGTCGGCTCATGGGGGACTCGACGTAGTAGGAGGAAGGATCAGGCGTGGCCGCGCAGACGGCGCAGTTCCAGCTCGCAATGCAGCAGGAACTCGAAGGCCTCCAGGTGGCGACGGGCTTCGGCCATGTCGCGGCCCCAGGCGTACAGGCCGTGGCCGTCGATCAGATAGCCCCACATCGGCCCCTTGTCGAGTTCGGCCTCGACCTGGGCGGCCAGCACGTCCATGTCCTGGGTGTTTGGAAACACCTTCAGGTCGACGGCAGTCTCGTGGGTGGCGTTGCCGTGCAGGGCCTTGAGCAGCTCATAGCCTTCCAGGCGGATATGGCCGTCACCGCCATACAGGCGCGAGGCGATGGTCTGCACAGGCGAATGCGTATGCAGCACGCAGCCGACTTCCGGGAAGCGGGCGTACAGCTGGGTGTGCAGCAGGGTTTCGGCGGACGGGCGCAGCGGCCGGCCCACGGCCTTGCCGTCGAAATCCACCACCATGATGTCGCTTTCGATCAGCCGGCCCTTGTCCTTGCCGGACACGGTGATGGCCGCATGCTGGTCATCCAGCCGGTGCGAGAAGTTGCTACTGGTGGCAGGTGTCCAGCCGGCGTGGGCCAGCTCACGGATGTTGTCGATCAGCAGCTGGGCCAGTTCGCTCAGTCGCTGGGCGTCGTAGGGGACGGTAGGCGCGTTCATGCCGCCATTCTACTAAGAACGCCCCAAGGTTCATGCATGTATCCGGATAGAACTGATGTTGGCATGGAATAAGGAGGAAACGGCTAACCCCGGCCCGTAGCCCGGGTAAGCGAAGCGCGCCCGGGGCCGTCCACGGATGCCTGGCGCCAAACTCCCGGGTGCGCTTCGCTTACCCGGGCTACGGGTGATGCGGATAGCCCGATAACGAAAAAGCCCGGGGTCGCTCCCGGGCTTTGGCTTCGTTAACCGCAGACAACTCAGCCGCGCTTGGCCCTGTTCGCCGCGTTCAGCTTGCTGTGGCGCACGCCATACAGGAAGTAGATGACAAAGCCGGTGATCGTCCAGATTCCCATCAGCATCCAGTTGTGCAGGGTCATGGCAGTGAGCAGGCCGATGCAGCTGAGCACGCCGAGGCTGCAGACCAGCCAGGCCATGGGGATGCGGAACGGGCGCGGCAGGTCTGGCTGGGTACGACGCAATACCAGCACGCCGGCGCAAACCGCGGCAAAGGCGATCAGCGTGCCCATCGAGGTCAGCTCGCCGAGGATGTCCAGCGGGAACAGCGCCGCCAGCAAGGCGATGCCGATGCCGGTGATCACGGTGTTGACGTGCGGGGTCCGGTACTTGGGGTGGATCTTGGTGAATACCGGCGGCAGCAGGCCGTCGCGGCCCATGATCATGAAGATGCGCGGCTGGCCGATTACCATCACCAGCACCACCGAGGCCAGGCCGATCAGCGCGCCGATTTCGACAATGATCCGCAGCCAGTCCAACTGCGGATGTGCGGCTACCGCGGTGACCACCGGCTCGGCGGTGCCCAGCAACTGGTAAGGCACCAGGCCGGTCATGACTGCGGCCATGGCGATATACAACACGGTGCAGATCACCAGCGACAGCAGCATGCCGATCGGCAGGTCGCGCTGCGGGCGGTGCGATTCCTGCGCCGCCACCGATACCGCTTCAAAACCGATATAGGCGAAGAACACCATCGCCGCACCGCGCAGTACGCCTTCAAAACCATACTTGCCGGGGCCTTCGTTGGCCGGGATGAACGGGGTCCAGTTGCTGGTGTCCACGTACTTCCAGCCGGCAACGATCACCAGGATGATCAGTCCGGTCTTGAGCACGACCATGGCCATGTTCATTGCCGAGGACTTGCTGATGCCGACGTAGCACAGCCAGGTCAGCAGCAGCACCAGGATCGCTGCCGGAATGTTGGCGATGGCACCGGTGGGCTTGAGCTGGGCATCCAATGGCGCGCTGACCAGCGCAGCAGGCAGGTGGATGTTGAAGTGGTCCAGGAAACTCAGGAAGTAGCCCGTCCAGCTGACTGCCACCGCCGAGGCCGAGACGCCGTACTCCAGCACCAGCATCCAGCCGATGAACCAGGCAGACAGCTCGCCGAAGGTGGCGTAGGTATAGGTGTAGGCACTGCCGGAGACCGGCACCATCGAGGCGAACTCGGCATAGGCCAGGGCGCAGAAGGCGCAGCAGATGGCCGCCAGCACGAAGGACAGCATGATGGCCGGGCCGGCATGGTTGGCGGCGGCCTGGCCGGTGATGACGAAGATGCCGCCGCCGATCACCGCGCCGATGCCCAGCGCGGTCAGGCCCCAGGGGCCGAGGGTTCGGCGCAGGCTCAGGCCATTGGCCTCCTCATGTGCGGCGTGCGGATGTTTGGTGGCCCAGAGTTGCTTGAACATGTTTCGGGTCTTCGCTCATCGGTGCGCGGCGCGCGCGCAAAAGAAAACCGGCGCGCGCGGCGCCGGTCAGGGTGTGGATCAGACGTGCTTGTTCAGCTTGCTGTTGCGGATGCCATAGCCGAAATAGATGCACAGGCCCAGCAGAGTCCAGCCAACGAACAGGTGCCAATGCACCACGAAGGCCTGCATGAACAGCGCCAGGCAAGCCAAGGCGCCAAGCGGGCAGATCAGCCACGCGGCTGGCACCTTGAACGGGCGCACGATGTCAGGTTTGGTACGGCGCAGTATCAGTACGCCGATGCAGACCGTGGCGAAGGCCAACAGGGTGCCCATCGATACCAGCTCGCCAAGCACGTTCAGCGGCACCAGGCCGGCCAGCAGGGCGGCCAGCACGCCGACTACCACGGTGCTGACATACGGGGTACGGAAGCGCGGATGCACCTTGCCGAACATCTTCGGCAGCAGGCCGTCGCGGGAGATGGTGTAGGCGATGCGCGACTGCCCCATCATCATTACCAGCACCACCGAAGACAGGCCGGCGATGGCGCCGATCTCGACTGCAGTCTTGAGCCAGGACAGGCTCGGGTACGCTTCCAGTGCAGTGGCCACCGGCTTGTCGGTGCCCAGCAGGTTGTACGGCAGCATACCGGTCAGCACCGCACAGACGACGATATAGACCAGGGTACAGATGGCCAGCGAGCCGAGCAGGCCGATCGGCATGTTCTTCTGCGGGTCCTTGGTTTCGCCGGCGGCGGTGGATACCGCATCAAAGCCGATATAGGCGAAGAACACGATGGTGGCGGCGCGGAACACGCCGCTCCAGCCGAATTCACCGAAGGTGCCGGTGTTTTCCGGGATGAACGGGTGCCAGTTTGCCGGGTCGATGTACTGGATGCCGAAACCGACAAACAGGCAGATCACGATGACCTTGATCGCCACGATCACCGCGTTGACGAAGGTGGACTGGGTAACGCCGACGTAGAGCAGGCCGGTGATGGCGGCTACGATCAGCACCGCCGGGAGGTTGAACAACTTGCCGGAACTGATGAATTCGCTGCCGGTCCAGGCCAGAGGGGCGGCAGACAAGGCGTCTGGGAAGGGCATGTGCAGCGTGGTGGTGATGAAGCTGATCAGGTATGCCGACCAGCCCACCGCGACCGAGGCCGAGGCGAACAGATACTCCAGCACCAGGCACCAGCCGATGAACCAGGCCATGCCTTCGCCCAGGGTGGCGTAGGAGTAGGAGTAGGCGCTGCCGGAGACCGGCATCATCGCCGCGAACTCGGCGTAACACAGGCCGGCCAGTGCGCAGGCAATGCCGGCGAAGACGAAGGACAGCATCACCGCTGGCCCGGCGTGGTTGGCCGCGGCCTGGCCGGTCAGCACGAAGATGCCTGCACCGATCACCGCGCCAATGCCGAGCAGGATCAGGTGCTTGGCGGTGAGGGTGCGCTTGAGCGTGGCTTCGCCTTGCAGGCTGCCTTCGATCGGCTCACCGGCATCAACATGTGCGGCCGGTTCGACCGGTTTGACCCTCAACAGTGCTTTAAGCATTCCGCAAATTCCCGAGCTGTGTATTGGCCCGAACGCGCTGGGGCGACGGGACCGGTTGTGTGGCGACGCAAGCTGAACGGTCGGCAACCGCTCTACCTTGCCAAAGCTTGCGAAACTCGACAAGCGCAACTGCAACATCGACAGCGATAATGACCGCCGGATGGAAAAGATGGGATGTGCTTACAGTCATGCTTGGGAAGGATCTACCGTTGCGTCAGGCATTTGAGGACTATTCCCTGCGTCATCGGGAGCATGAAAAGGTGGCACAGGAATTCCTGGCTTTGCTTGACGAAGGCGCGATGGACCCATTCACTCGGGAGCGTGTGGCCGGCCATTTCACCGGCAGCGCCTGGTTGGTCAGTGCCGACGGCCAACGTGTCCTGCTCACCCACCATCGCAAGCTGCAACGCTGGTTGCAGTTGGGTGGCCACGCCGATGGCGACCGTGATCTGAGCGCGGTAGCGCTGCGCGAGGCTGAAGAGGAGTCCGGCTTGCCGGGTTTGACCCTGGCGTCGGCCGGTATTTTTGACCTGGACAGGCATTGGATTCCCGAACGCAGGGATGTTCCGGGGCATTGGCATTACGACGTGCGCTATGCAGTGGTGGCCGGTAGCAACGAGGCGTTTGTGGTCAGCGAGGAATCGCTGGAGCTGGCGTGGCGGCCCATAGCCGAGATCGCCAGCGGTGAAGATGAATCCATGCGGCGGATGGCAAACCGGTGGCTGCAGAGATAGAAGGGGCATGCAGGAGCGGCGTTAGCCGCGAAGCAGGCGGTGCCTGATCGCTGGAAATGCCTGCAATCTGAATGTCCGTCAGCTTCGCGGCTTGGGCCGCTCCCACAACATCCCCTGACGGGACCGGTAGAACCTCTGCCGAGCATGACTCGGCGTTACAGCTCCCTCCCTTTCGCGTAGCGAAGGGGAGGGTTGGGGAGGGGTTGGTTTTTGCAGCTGTGACGCCGCTGAGAAAGCCCCTGCCGAGCATGGCTCGGCACTACGGAGATGCGTCAGTAGAGGATGCGGGTGCGCAGGGTGCCCTGGATCGTGGCCAGGTCTTCGCGGATGGCCGCGGCCTGCTCTTCGCTGGCGGTGATGTCGATCACCACGTAGCCGACCTTGGGGTCGGTGCGCAGGAACTGGCCGTCGATGTTGAGGTTGTGGCGCGAGAAGATCTCGTTGATCTTGGACAGCACGCCCGGCACGTTGCGGTGGATATGCAGCAGGCGCAGGCTTTGCTCATGCTCCGGAAGGGTGACTTCCGGGAAGTTGACGGCAGACAGGGTCGAGCCGTTGTCGCTGTAACGCACCAGCTTGGCCGCCACTTCCACGCCGATGTTTTCCTGCGCCTCCAGCGTGGAACCGCCGACATGCGGGGTCAGGATCACGTTGTCATGCGCGGTCAGTGGCGATTCGAACAGGTCGCCATTGCCCTTGGGCTCGACCGGGAACACGTCCACTGCGGCGCCGCCGAGGTGGCCCGAGCTCAAGGCCGCATCCAGCGCGGCGATATCGACCACGGTGCCGCGCGCGGCATTGATCAGGTGCGCGCCCTTCTTCATCTTGCTCAGTTGCTCAGCGCCGATCATCCACTGCGTGGAGCCGTTCTCCGGCACGTGCAGGGTCACCACGTCCGAGCACGCCAGCAGGTCGTCCAGGCTGATGGCCGGATGCGCATTGCCCAGCGACAGCTTGGTTTCGATGTCGTGGAAGATCACGTGCATGCCCAGTGCCTCGGCCAGCACGCCAACCTGGGTGCCGATATGGCCATAGCCGATGATGCCAAGGGTCTTGCCACGCACTTCGTGGCTGCCGGCGGCCGACTTGGACCAGCCGCCGCGGTGGCATTCGGCGTTCTTCTGCGGAATGCCGCGGGTCAGCATGATCGCTTCGGCAATCACCAGCTCGGCGACCGAGCGGGTATTGGAGTAAGGCGCGTTGAATACTGGAATACCGGCCAGCTCGGCCGCTTCCAGGTCGACCTGGTTGGTGCCGATGCAGAAGCAGCCGACTGCGATCAGGCGTTTGGCATGGGCCAGCACCTCGGCGCTGAGGTGGGTGCGCGAGCGGATACCGACGATGTGGGCTTCGGCGATGCGTTCTTTCAGCTCGTCCTCGGGCAGCGACTTGCTGTACAGCTCGATCTGCGAGTAACCGGCCGCCTTGAAGACGTCCACGGCGGTCTGGCTGACCCCCTCAAGCAACAAAACGCGGATGTCCTGCTTCGGAAACGAGGTCTTCTTGGGCGACATGTCGAGAACGGCGGCGTAGAGGGGTGGCCGCCAACTATGCCAGAACCGGGCTGCGTTTTGTGCGCTGCGCAATGCGGCAAGGCCTTGATGGCAAAAGGTTTCAGATGAAATCCAGGCTGTACTGCGACGGCTGACGCTGTGACTGGACGGCGCGCCGCGCGGCTGTCACCCTTGACAGCTTTCACGTCGCCGAAACACTGCCATGACCGATCCGCGCTTGGAATCCCTGTTGCAGTCCTGCCCCGACCTGCGTCTGAAGACCGAGCCTGGCGATCTGGAGCATTACGGGCGCGACTGGACCCGGCGCTGGACCCCGGCCCCGTTGGCCATTGCCTTGCCAGGCAACGTCGAGGAAGTGCAGGCGGTGGTGCGCTGGGCCAATGAGCACAACGTGGCCGTGGTGCCCTCCGGTGGCCGCACGGGCTTGTCTGGTGGTGCCGTAGCCGCCAACGGCGAGCTGGTGCTGAGCCTTGAACGCATGAACAAGCCACTGGGCTTCGATGCAGTAGACCGCACCCTGGTGGTGCAGGCCGGCATGCCGCTGGAGGCGGTGCACAACGCCGCCAAGGAACATGGGCTGATCTATCCGGTGGATTTCGCCGCGCGTGGTTCCTGTTCGATTGGCGGCAATATCGCCACCAATGCCGGCGGCATCCGCGTGATCCGCTACGGCAACACCCGCGAGTGGATCGCCGGGCTCAAGGTGGTTGCCGGCAACGGTGAGCTGCTGGAGCTCAACAAGGGCTTGATCAAGAATTCCAGTGGCTACGACTTCCGACAGTTGATGATCGGCTCCGAAGGCACGCTTGGCATCGTGGTCGAGGCCACCTTGAAGCTGACCGACCCGCCGCCGACCACCAATGTGATGGTGTTGGCGCTGCCGTCGTTCGAAGTGCTGATGCAGGTGTTCTCAGCGTTCCGTGAGCGCCTGCAGCTGGAGGCCTTCGAGTTCTTCACCGACCTGGCGGTCAAGCACGTCACCGCGCATGGCGCGCAGTATCCGTTCGAGGAGATTCACCCGTATTACGTGGTGACCGAATACGCCTCCGCCGATGAGGCCGGTGAAGCTGCTGCGCTGGCGGCGTTCGAGTACTGCATGGAGCAGGGCTGGGTGCTGGATGGCGTGATCAGCACCAGCGAAGCCCAGGCACAGCAGTTGTGGCGTCTGCGCGAAGGCATCACGGAGTCGGTGGCGCGCTACAAGCCGTACAAGAACGATGTGTCGGTGCGGATCTCGGCGATGCCAGCCTTCCTGGCCGAAACCCAGGCGCTGATCAATGGCGCCTATCCGCACTTCGAGGTGGTGTGGTTTGGCCATATCGGCGATGGCAACCTGCACATCAACGTGCTCAAGCCCGATGACACCAGCGACGCCGAGTTCCTCAGCCAATGCGAGCATGTGACCAAACTGCTGGCGCAGGTGCTGCTGCGGTTTGATGGCAGCATCTCGGCAGAACACGGCATCGGCCTGGTCAAGAAGGCCTATCTGTCCAGCACCCGCAGCGAGGCCGAAGTTGCGCTGATGCGTGGGGTCAAGCGCGCCTTCGATCCGAACTGGTTGTTGAACCCGGGCAAGCTGTTCGATCAGTAATCGCGCAGCTCGCCGCGCGAGCTCCCGGAGGGAGCAGCTACTCGCGCGGCAGTTCCAGCACGAAGCGGCTGCCACCCTCGGCGCCGCTGCCGCAGCGGACATGGCCACCGTGGGCATCGGCAATCGCCTTGACCACCGCCAGGCCGAGTCCACTGCCGCCACCTTGGCGCGAGCGCGAGCCATCGCCGCGCATGAACGGATCGAAGACGTGTGGCTGCAGTTCGGCGTCGATGCCTGGGCCGTTGTCCTCGATGGCCAGTTGCACGTGGTCCTTGCCGTCCTGGATTGAAATCCGCACCCGCCCCGGGCTGGCATAGCGTCGCGCGTTGTCCAGCAGGGCGAGCAGGGCCTGGCGCAGACGGGTCGGGTCGCAGTAGGCGGGGTGTTCGTCGCGGTGTGTTTCAAGTTCCAGTACGGAACCGGAGCTGCGGAACGCGGGATCGACCATGGTCATCACCGAGTGCACTTCCTGCACCACATCGGTTCGTGCCCGCCGAACGTCCAGCCGGCCATTGCCGGCTAGCCCGAGCACGCGCAGGTCCTCGATCAGTCGCGACAGGCCTTCCACCTGTGCCAGCAAGCTGCGGAACTGCGCTTCGTCGGGCTGGAACACACCATCGGCCAAGCCCTGCAAACGGCCGCGCAGGATGGTCAGTGGCGTGCGCAGCTCATGCGCGATCGCCGCGTGCCACAGGGTGCGCTCGCGGTCCATGTGCTGCAGGCGTGCGGCCATGGTGTTGAAGTCCTCGACCAGCAAGGCGACCTCATCCAATGCATCATCGCTGGCGCTGGCACGTACGCCCAGGTCGCCGTCGGCCAGCGCGCGCACCGATTCCATCAAGGTATTGAGTGGGGCCACGATCCGATGCGTAAGGCGGATTGATGTTGCCAATGCAAGCGCCAAACCGATAACGGTGACGATCGCCATCCACGCCAGCTCGGGCCCGGTCGGCAACCATTCCTGCAGTTCCAGCATGCTGACTGGATAGGATTCCACCAGGATCGCGTACAACAGGCAGGAGGAAAAGGCCATCATCACGATGACGCTGATGACCATCAGCGACATCGACATGATGATGTGCCGATTGAGCCCGGGCCGGCGCATCAGCGATCCGCCGCCAGGCGATAACCGACACCGCGCACGCTGGCAGGCATATTGGCCACACCTACGTCATCGAGCTTGCGCCGCAGTTTGCTGACGTGACTGTCGACCGTGCGTTCCAGTGCCTCGCTCTCGGGCAGGCATTGGTGCATGAGCTCGCTGCGGCTGAAGATACGGGTAGGCGCCAGTGCCATGCAGTGCAGCAACTTGAACTCGGTGAGGGTTAGCAACAACTCGTGGCTGTAGCCGTCGCCCTCGACGTGCACGGCATGGGTTTGCGGATCGATCAGCAACGGCCCTGCACGCAGCGATGCGGCGGTCTGTCGCGGCGCCGTGCGCAGGGTGCGGCGCAGTACCGCTCTTACCCGCGCAGCGACTTCGGCAGGATTGAATGGCTTGACCACGTAGTCGTCTGCACCCATCCGCAATGCGGTCAGCTTGTCCAGATCCTGATCCAGCGCGGTGAGCATGATGATCGGCGTATCGCTGCTTTGGCGCAGCTGAGAAAGCACGCCCCAGCCGTCGATGCCGGGCAGCTGCACATCCAGCAACACCAGATCGGGACGGGCACTGCGATGCAGCTCCAGGGCGGTCCGGCCGTCGCTGGCCCGCACGACACGCAGCTTCTCCCGCTCCAGATAGGCGGCGATGATGTCGGCGATCTCGGTTTCGTCCTCGACGATGAGGACAAGTGCATCATGGGAGCGGTCCCATTGCGCCATCGCGGCGGCGGGTAGATGTGCAGTCATTGCCGGGTAGGGACCAAAAGGTTCTAGCCTCCATGCTATCTCCACATTCCCTCCATCGAAACCCCATCATCGGCCGCCACACTGCGCGCCTGCGTTCCTGCAGGCTTTCCAGTACCACGTGTAGCGATGACCATTCGACGGATTACGGCGGCCGTGTGTGCGGCCTTGGTTTTGGCCATGACGGCCTGCTCCTCCCCTGAAGTACCTGCGGAAGCAGTGCCAAAGGTCAGCGTGCTGACGGTTGCCGCCCAGCGCGTGCAGCGTGATGACGAATTGCAGGGGCGGGTAACGGCGTTGCGTACGGCGCAGATCCGCGCGCAGGTTGGCGGCATCGTGCGCAAGCGCCTGTTTGAACAAGGTGCCGAGGTCACTGCCGGGCAGGCGCTGTTCCAGATCGATCCGTCGGCATTCCGGGCCGATGTCGATTCAGCGTTGGCGGCCTTGCAGCGCAGCGAGGCGGCGCTCTCACGCAGCCGGGTGCAGGCGCAGCGCCTGCAGGCGCTGGCCGACGCGCAGGCAGTCAGCCAGCAGCATCGCGATGATGCGACGTTCGAGTATGAGCAGGCGCGTGCAGCGGTGGCCGAAGCCAGGGCGATCCTCGCCAGGCGTCAGCTGGATCTGCGCTATGCCACGGTCAGTGCGCCGATTGACGGTCGCATCGATCAGGCAATGGTGACCGAAGGCGCCTTGGTGAACGCCGCCGACAGCGAGCCGATGGCGCTGGTGCAGCAGATCGATCAGGTCTATGTGGACGTGCGCCAGCCAGCTTCGCAGCTGCCAGAAATGCGCAAGGGCGTGGTTGATGGCAGCGCGCTGTCGGTGGCGATCATCGGCGCCAATGGGCAACTGCACGAGCAGCCCGGACAGCTGTTGTTTTCGGGTATCAACGTCGACGCGCGCACGGGTGACGTGGTGTTGCGGGTGTTGGTCGACAATCCTGGACGCGACCTGCTGCCCGGCATGTTCGTGCGCGCGCGCGTACCGCGTGGCGCGGCCAGCCAGCTGCCGCTGCTGCCGCAACAGGCGGTACTGCGCAGTGCCGGTGGCCAGGCGTACGCCTGGGTGATCGGTGGCGATGGCAAGGCCGTCATACGCACCATCGAGATCGACGGCAGCGTGGACCGGCAGTGGATCGTCCGCAGCGGCCTGAAAATCGGCGAGCGTGTGGTGGTGGAAGGGCAGGAGCGTCTGCAGGAAGGGCGCCTGGTTGAAACCTCGGCTTGGCAGCCGGTGTCCATGCAGGGCAAGGCCGCCATCGCATCCAGCCACAACTGAAGGTAGGACATGGCTCGCTTTTTCATTGATCGCCCGGTATTCGCCTGGGTGCTGGCTATCTTCGTCGTGCTGGCCGGGATACTGGCGATTCCGCGGCTTGCGGTCGAACGCTATCCGTCGGTGGCGCCAACCAGCGTCAGCATCTATGCCAGCTACCCCGGTGCCAGCCCACAGACGCTGGATGACTCGGTTGTCGGCTTGATCGAGCGGGAGTTATCCAGCGTCAAGCACCTGCTGTACTTCCAGTCGTCGGTGGACACCTCCGGCGAGGCCTCCATTACTGCCACCTTCGCCCCGGGTACCAATCCGGAACTGGCACAGGTCGACGTACAGAACCGGATCAAGGCGATCGAGTCGCGGTTGCCGGCCAGCGTGCGTCAGAGTGGTTTGTATGTGGAGGCATCCGGCTCCGGTTTCCTGATGCTGGTCGGGCTGAAGTCGCCGGACGGCAGCGTCGACGAAGCGCAGCTCGGCGACTTCATGGCGCGCAACATCATCGAGGAGCTGCGTCGTATCGAGGGTGTTGGCCGGGTGCAGCTGTTCGGTGCCGAGCAGGCCATGCGGATCTGGTTGGACCCTGGCGCTTTGACGGGCTACGAGCTCACCGTGGGTGACGTGGTCGCCGCCATCGAACAACAGAACCAGAACATCGCGCCGGGACGTATCGGGGACTCGCCAAGTGTGGCCGGTCAACGTATCACCGTGCCCTTGGTTGCCGATGGGCAGCTGAGTACGCCTGCACAGTTCGCCGCCATCGTGCTGCGTGCGCATGCTGATGGCTCGCGGGTGCTGCTCGGCGATGTGGCGCGGGTGGAACTGGGGGCGCAGAGTTACGCCTGGGGTACCCGCGAGGACGGCCAGGTGGCGACCGCCGCCGGCATCCAGCTGCGTCCTGGCGCGAACGCGGTAAGCACATCCTCTGCAGTGCGTGCGCGCATGGCCGAGCTGCAGTCCCTGCTGCCGCCAGGCGTGGAGAGCAGTATTCCGTTCGATACCGCACCTTTCGTGAAGATCTCCATCCAGAAGGTAGTGCAGACCCTGCTGGAGGCGATGTTGCTGGTGTTCGCGGTGATGTTCCTGTTCCTGCAGGACTGGCGCTATACCCTGGTGCCGGCGTTGGTTGCGCCGATTGCATTGCTGGGCACCTTCGCGGTGATGCTGGCGTTGGGCTTCTCGATCAATGTGCTGACCATGTTTGGCATGGTGTTGGCCATTGGCATCATCGTCGACGATGCAATCGTCGTTGTCGAAGGTGTTGAACGGATCATGGCCGAGCAGGGACTGGCGCCGCGCGAGGCCACGATCAAGGCCATGCATGAGCTGACCAGCGCCGTGGTTGGTATTACCCTGGTGCTGACTGCGGTATTCATTCCGATGGCCTTTGCCAGTGGCTCGGTGGGTGCGATCTATCGTCAGTTCACGGTGTCGATGGCGGTAGCGATCCTGATCTCGGCATTGCTGGCGTTGAGCCTGACTCCGGCGCTGTGTGCAACCCTGCTACGGCCAGCTGCGCATGCACGGCCGCGCGGGCGGCTGTTCGCAGCATTCAATCGCGGATTCGCGCGCATGACTGGGCGCTACCACCGTGCGGTGGCGGCGGTGCTGCGTCGCGGCGGACGGGTCATGGGCGTGTTCGCTGGCTTGCTGTTGGTGTTGTTGCTGGGCCTGCAATGGCTGCCGGGGGCGTTCCTGCCGGAGGAGGATCAGGGCTACTTCGTTACCTCGATCCAGTTGCCTGCCGAGGCGACCGCCGAGCGCACCCTGGCCGTGGTCCAGGACTATGAGGCGCATATCGCTTCGCGCCCGGGCATTGCCGCCAACCAGGTAATCACCGGATACAGCTTTGCCGGATCAGGCCCCAGCGCAGCCATGGCTTACACCATACTCAAGGACTGGGGCCAACGTGGCGGTGCGACCGCAGCAGAGGAGGTGGCCGCTACGCTGAAGGCGATGGCAGCCAGCGGCGAGGGTGAAGTGATCAGCGTGATGCCGCCGGCCATCGACAGCCTCGGCAACTCCTCCGGCTTCAGTCTGGCGCTGCAGGCCCGCAGCGGCCAGACCCAGCTACAGCTGCGTGCCGCGCAGAAGCAATTATTGGCCTTGGCCAAGGCCAGCCCGTTGCTGGGCGAGGTGCACGCCGATGGCCTGCCCTCCGGTAGCAGCGTGCGGCTGCAGATAGATCGTGCCAAGGCCGAGGCGATGGGGGTTGGCTTTGCCGACATCAGCAGTACCTTGTCGGTGGCGATGGGCTCGCAGTACGTCAATGACTTTCCCAACGCTGGCCGCTTGCAACAGGTGATCCTGCAGGCAGATGCGCCGTTCCGGATGGAGGTCGAGGACGTGCTGCGGCTGTACGTGCGTAATGCGCAGGGGGGCATGGTCGCACTTGCGGAGCTGGTCAGTCCGCAATGGGAGGAGTCGCCATTGCAGCTGCAGCGCTACCTCGGTTTTCCCGCATTGAATGTCTCTGGTGCGCCGGCTGAAGGCGTCTCCACCGGTCAGGCCATGGCCGAGATGGAGCGGCTTGCGGCGCAGTTGCCGCCGGGCTTTGCCCTGCAGTGGACCAGCCAGTCGCTGCAGGAAAAAACGTCCGGGTCGCAGGCGCCTTGGCTGCTGCTGATATCGATGTTGGTGGTCTTCCTGGTGCTGGCCGCCTTGTATGAGAGTTGGTCGATACCGATGGCGGTGATGCTGGTGGTGCCGCTCGGCCTGCTGGGTGCGGTGGCGGCGGTGTTGCTGCGTGGCATGCCCAATGATGTTTTCTTCAAGGTCGGGATGATCACGGTGATCGGCCTGTCGGCGAAGAATGCGATCCTGATCGTGGAATATGCGCGGCAGCTGCAGCAGCAGGGAATGACTGCTGCGCAGGCCGCACTGCGGGCTGCGCGTCTGCGCCTGCGGCCCATCCTGATGACGTCGATGGCGTTCGCACTGGGCGTCGTGCCGCTGATGCTGGCGCAGGGCGCGTCGCGGGAGACCCAGCAGGCCATTGGCACGGGCGTGTTTGGCGGGATGGTGTCGGCAACCGTGCTGGCGGTGTTCTTCGTGCCGGTGTTCTATGTGGTGGTGGATGGCAGTTGGCGCTGGTTGCGCCAGCGCCTGCCCGCTTCGCGCAGCAGTTCCGCTGGCGGGGGATGATGAACGGATTGGGCGGGCAGGCCCGTTACAGGTTCCAACCAGCCGCGGCGGTGGTTACTCTTGGCATCCTTCACACCCGATGTTGACCTGCCGATGATCCGCAAGATCCTGTTCTGCGCCTTGATTGCCCTGCCGATGTCGGCATTCGCCTCCAGCTTTGCAGGCACGTCGGCCGGCTCCGCATCGGGCGCATCGTCCAATTCTTCGGGCAGCTCCTCGGGCGATGACAAGGTATTGCTGGATGCGCGCGAAGACGCGGCTGGTTTTGTCGCCAGCAATGGCGAAATCCGTGGCGCATGGCTGGAAGCTGCCCTGATCCAGCTGCGCGAGCGGGATGCTGCCGCGCGCGATGCCAGCGACATGGCGTTGGCCCGGAAGATCCTGGCCCTGTGATGAATTTCCGCCGGCTGCCGCCCGCGCGGTGGCTGGCGGTGTTGCTGCTGTGCTGCGTCAGCGCGCCTTCGCAGGCGGCAGTGCGCATCGCGCTGCAGGCACATACGCCTGCGCTGGATCCGGCGCAGGTGCAGGCCAGCCAGCAACTGATCGACGAGGTACTGGCGCGCCTTCCCGCCGGTATCGAGCGCAGCAGCTCCTTGACGTTGCAGCTGCGCTGGCGTGACGACTTGCCCGAGCATGTGCAGGGCAGGGCGCGTAGACGCGAGCTGGGTCTGGATGCACGCTTGCTGGCGCCCTTGCTGCAGGGAGCGCCTGCGTCCTCCGTGGCCTCCTCCGGGGCTTGGCAGCGGGCACGAGCGGCGTTGATACATGAGCTGGGACACGCGCTGGACCGCTCGGCCGAAGGCCGCTGGTCAAGCCAGTCCCGCTTTCTGGATCTGGCCGGTTGGCAGCGGCGTGCGCTGTGGCCAGGGCGCGGGCGCAATCACTTCAGTCTGCGCAGCCCTGATCGCTACGAGTTGGAGAGCCCTGCCGAGTTCTTCGCGGTCAACCTCGAACACTATCTGTTGGACCCGGACTACGCCTGCCGGCGCCCGCTGCTGCATGCATGGTTCGGCGAGAATCTGGGCGTGCGCCAGCTGGACGTGGTGCAGTGCCCGCAGGCCTTGCCGTTCATGCAGGCCGGCGAGCAGGAAGGTCTGGCCGATTTGCTTGGGCTGGACCCGGCGCGGGTCTACGAAATCGATTACCTGCTGGCTGAAGGCAACGAGAAGCTGATGAGCCGCTGGGGCCACAGCATGCTGCGGCTGGTGGTATGTGCGCCTGGGCGGGAACCTGGCCCTGCCTGTCGAATGGATCTGCAATACCACCTGGTGCTGTCGTTCCGCGCCTTTGTCGGTGATGTGCAGATATCCAGCTGGCGCGGCCTGACCGGGTCCTATCCGTCGCGCTTGTTCGTGTTGCCGCTGAGCCGGGTGATCGAGGAATACACCAAGGTCGAGCTGCGCGGGGTCTCCTCCACACCGCTGCGCCTGCGGCGTGATGAGATCAACGCAGTGCTGCAGCAGGCGGCGCGGTTGCATTGGGACTACGACGGGCGCTACTACTTCATCAGCAACAACTGCGCGGTGGAAACCGGCAAGCTGCTGGGCGATGGTGCGCCGCGGTTGGGTACGGCCGAGCTGCTGTCGGTCACTCCGACCGGTTTGCTGCACAGCCTGCGTGCCGAAGCATTGGCCGATCGGCCGCGGGATCGCGCGCAGGCGCTGCGTGGCGGCTATTACTTCGAGTCAGCGGCCGCCCATTATGCGCTGGTGTTCGGGATCGCCCGCAAAGCCCTGCCGTTGCCGGCCAATAATGTGGAGGCCTGGCTGGCCCTGCCACCCGCGCAACGCCAGAGGTGGATGCAGCAGGCTGATGATCAGGTGCTGGCGGCCATGCTGTTGCTGGAGCAGGCCGCGTGGCGACGGGGGGAGGTGGCAGCAGCTGATGTGCTCAAGCGCAGCCTGCTCGCCAGTGGCAAGCGGGGGCAGGAAATGACGGACTTCCAGGCGCTGATGGAGCGGTCTGCTGCGCTGCTGGCCCCCGCCGGCCTGTTGGGGGCGGGTCAGGGCTATGGCATTCCCAGCGCGGATGAGCAGGCCCGCTTGCGTACCGCCGCCGCCGCCGGGGCTGGGCTCGCCCAACAGCAGTGGAAGGCGCTGCGTGAAGCGGCGTTGGCGGCGCTTCCTGGCGAGCAGCGGGAGCGCATGACCCAGATTGAAGTAAACCTGCTGTACCTGCGTAACAGGCTGCGTTTAGGGTACGGTACGCAGCCAGGGGAGGCGGCGGCGCTCGATGAGCGGCGTCCGGGTCAGTTTTCAGGAGAACGCGGTTGAGTAGTACTGAACAGCAGCAGGCGGCCGATGCGATGACGTTGGCCGAGGATGTCGTGAAACTGCGCTCCTGCGCGATTCTTCAGCTTGACCCTGATGGCCATGTGCTCGGCTGCAACGCCGGCGTCGCGACGGTATTTGGCTACGCCAGCAATGAGATCTGTGGCTTGGCATTTTCGCAGTTGTTCAGTGCTGCCGATTCGCAGCGCAGTGCAGCACAACAGGCAGTGGCACGCACGCTGGAGCAGGGCACCGACCAGCTCAGTCTGGCCATGGTGCGCAAGGACGGGGGGCGCTTCCGCGCATCGGTGATGCTGGAGCGGGTGTGCGACCAACGCGGCCCACGGGTGTTGGTGCTGATCCGCGACGTCACCGAGATCTTCCAAACCCAGAAGCGGGTCCGCGAGGCGCAGGAAGTCGCCCTGCGTGCGCAGCGCCTGGACGCGGTGGGCAAGCTGACCCTTGGCCTGTCGCATGACTTCAACAATCTGTTGTCGGTGATAGGCAACAGCCTGGACATGCTGTCGCTGCGCCGCTCCGGCGACGAAAGCGTGCGGCGCATTTTGGATATCGCCCACCGCGCGGTCGAGCGGGGCACGCAGTTGACCCGGCAGATGCTGGCCTTCGGGCGTGGGCAGACGCTGGTGCCGCAGCTGAGCCAGGTAGATGATCTGGTCAATGCCTCGTTGGAGCTGTACCGCCGGGTCTGCGGCGAGACCATCCAGTTGAATGTGAACCTGGCCGAGCAGCTGCCGCCTATCTCGGTGGACATCGGTCAGCTGGAAGCGGCACTGTTGAATCTGCTGAGCAATAGCCGTGATGCCATGCATGGTGTTGGCAAGGTGCTGCTGTCGGCGCGGTTGGAGAGCATCATCGTGCCGTCAGGCGCGGGGGAGGCCGGGCAGTTTGTCTGCATCTGCGTTGGCGACAGTGGGCCGGGTATCCAGGCCGAGCTGCAGGAGAGCGTGTTCGAGCCGTTCTTCACCACCAAGAGCGTCGGTGATGGCAGTGGATTGGGCCTGAGCCAGGTCTACGGCTTTGCCGCACAGTCGGGTGGCACGGCGACCATTGGTACCTCCGCGCTGGGCGGGGCAGCGGTGTCGCTGTATTTCCCGGTAGTGGCATAGCCTGCTGGTTTTTGTAGGAGCGGGGGGGGGAGCGGACCGGGGGGTGGGGTTAGAAGCGCGAGGTTGAGGGGTGGAAAAGGAAAGTAGGGCAACCGCCCAGAGAGGCGGGGGGCGGGGCGCGCAAAAAACCG
>NZ_JBRREH010000028.1:0-50639 GCF_056760175.1 Stenotrophomonas sp. STEN021
GGGCGGGGCTCCCCGGGTTTTGGTGGTTTTGGTACCCCCGGGGGTTTTTTTGTGCATACAACTATCTCACCCCCTCCCCGTTGCGGGGATCCCCCCGCTCCTACAAAAAGCCGTGCACAGCCCCCCGCCGTTTGGCGGGAGGCTGCAGTCAATCAATCAGCGCGGCCGCCGAACTCGCCGGTGGTGGTGTTCACCAGGATGCGTTCGCCGTTGACGATGTACTCCGGCACCATGATTTCCAGGCCGGTGCTCAGCTTGGCTGGCTTCGGGCGCTTGGTGGCGGTGCCGCCCTTCAGTTCCGGCGGGGTCTCGATCACTTCCAGGGTCACGTGCTGCGGCATCTGCACGGCAACCGGCTGGTCGTCGATCACCTGCACGTAGATGCCGGTCAGGCCTTCGGTGATGTAGCCGGCGTCGTCGCCGATGACCTCGGCGTCCAGCGTGTACGGGGTGTAGTCCTCGTCATCCATGAACACGAAGGCATCGCCGTCCATGTAGGAAAAGGTGGACTGGCGACGCAGCAGCTCGACTTCCGGCAGGTTGTCGTCGGCATCGAAGCTGGCATCGAGCTTGTTGCCGCCCGGCACGCTGTACATGATGAAGCGGAAGCGGACGTTGCCGCCACGGCCCTGTGGGGAGCTGCGCTCGATGTCGCGGATCTGGTAGACGCCGTTGTTGTACTCGACGACGTTGCCTTTCTTGATGTCGTTGGCTTTCATGGGTTGAGCGCTGGTATCAGGGAATCGGGATGGGAGATTCGCAAAACCAGAAGCGGGTCCTGGGTTGATCGGGCAGCACTTTCGCGCCGTCCCGAATTCCCAAGCCCCGCTCCGGAGTCACTTCGGTGCCAAACGTACGGCACCGTCGAGGCGAATAGTCTCACCGTTGAGGTAGGTATTGCCAATGATGTGGCCGACCAGGCTGGCGAAATCGGCCGGCTGGCCCAGGCGCGACGGGAACGGGATGGAAGCGGCCAGCGATTCCTGCACGTTCTGCGGCATGCCGTCGACCATCGGGGTCCAGAACACGCCCGGAGCGATGGTGAGTACGCGGATGCCGAAGCGCGACAGCTCGCGTGCCATCGGCAGGGTCATGCCGACCACGCCGCCCTTGGAGGCGGAATAGGCAGCCTGGCCGATCTGGCCTTCATAGGCAGCCACTGAGGCGGTGTTGATGATCACGCCGCGCTCGCCGTCGGCGTTGGCCTCGTTGTGCTGCATCAGCTCGGCGCCGGCCTTGGCGACGTTGAAGCTGCCGACCAGGTTGACCATCACCGTACTCTGGAAGTTGGCCAGCGGCATCGCTGCTTCGCGGCCGAGTACGCGGCCGGCACCGAGGATGCCGGCGCAGTTCATCACCACGTTCAAGCCGCCCAGGAACTCACGCGCGGCAGCCAGGTTGGCGGCCACACCAGCTTCGTCGGTGACATTGGTGGTGAAGTAACGGGCATTGTCGGCGCCCAGGTCGGCGACCGCAGCGGCGCCCTTTTCATCATTGAGGTCGAACAGGGCGACCTTGCCGCCATTGGCAACCAGGAACTGGGCGACACCGAGACCAAGCCCGGAGACGCCGCCGGTGATGACGGCACGAACGGAAGACAGCTGCATTGGAACAATCCTGCTGAGTGATCCGCCGATTCTAGCCGATGCCGATCCGCGCCTGATTGGGGTGATCAGACCTGTGGTACCGGGCCAGCCGCGTCAGCCCTGGTCAGTTGTCGGCTGAAGTCAGGCGGCGACAGGCCGGGGGCGAACAGGAAGCCCTGGCCGACCGGTACCCCCAGCTCCAGCAGGAACTGGCGCTGGGCCTCGGACTCGATGCCCTCGGCCACCAGCCCCAGCCCGAGGCTGCGGGCGATGCCGCAGACCGCCTCGCAGACAGCCACGTCGGAAGGATTGCCGGGTACACCACTGATGAACAGCTGGCTGAGCTTGAGGCCGTGGATGGGCAAGGTACGCAGGTAGTTGAGCGCACTATAGCCCTCGCCAAAATCGTCGATGGTGAGCACCACGCCCATGGCGCGCAGTTCGGCGAAGGTACGCAGCGTGGCGGGGGCGTCTTCGATCAATACCCGCTCGGTGAATTCCAGTTCCAATGCGCTGCCGGGCATGCTGTAGTGCTCCAGTACCTCGCGCACCTGGCGCGCCAGGCGGTCGCCACTGAACTGTCGGTAGGAGACGTTGATCGCTACCCGCATCATGCCCAGGCCTTCGCGCTGCCATTCGCGGATCTGCCGGCAGGCCTGGTGCAGCACCCATTCGCCGATGCGGACGATGTCGCCGGTGTTCTCGGCGTGGCTGATGAAGATGTCCGGGCGCAATTCGCCCAACTGGCGACTGCGCCAGCGGATCAGTGCTTCGCAGGCGACGACCTGGCCGCTGCGCAGATCCACCTGTGGCTGGTAGACCAGCCGGAACTCGTCGCGGTCCAGCGCCTTGCGCAGGCGCCGTTCGATCTGCAGGCGGTCCCGTTGCCGGCGCGCCAGTTCAGGCGAGAACTGCTGCCAGCCATTGCGGTCGCGGCGCTTGCATTCGTACATGGCCAGATCGGCGTTCTGGATCAGCTGCTGCGGGCGCACACCGTCCTTGGGGGCGCGGGCGATGCCAATGCTGGTGGTGACCGGGAACTCGTCCTTGCCGAACTGGAATGGCGGGACGAAGGCGCGGGTGATGGCTTCGGCCAGCTTTTCCGGTCGGTTTGGCAGCTCGCGGGCGTCGCAGGTGACCACGAACTCATCGCCGCCAAAGCGCGCAAGCAGGCCTTCGGTGCCGATTGCATCGGCGATGCGGCGGGTGGCTTCGATCAGCAGCAGGTCGCCGGCGTTGTGGCCGAGCACATCATTGACGGTCTTGAACCGATCCAGATCGATGTAGAGCACGGCGACCTCGGCGTGTGAGGGATTGCTCAGCCGGGCTTCCAGGTCGGTAAGGGCAGCATCGCGATTCATGATGCCGGTCAGCGGATCGGTGCGGGCCTGGTTCTTGAGGGTCTGCTCGGCGTGCTTGGGCTCGGTGATGTCCTGCAGGGTCCCGGCGATACGCGTGGAGGCCAGGTCGCCGAGCTCCACTTCGCCAATCATCCGGATCCAGAAGCTGTGGCCGCTGGCGCGTTGGCCCTGCAGCTCCAGCTCGAAGCCGGTGCGCTGCTCGATCACGCGCTCCAGCGCATCGCGCAGCTGTTGGCGCGACAGGCTGCTCAGGCAGGCCAGCAGTTGTTCCAGGTCGGTGGGTGCCGATTGCTGGCCCAGGATGCGCTGTGCTTCACCGGTGAGGTAAAGCCGCTGCTGGCCGCGATCCCACTCCCAACCGCCGATATGCGCCAGCGATTGGGCACGGTCGAACAGGGCGTGGTCGCGCTTGAGTTCGGTGATGTCACTGAACAGGGAAAACACGTGGTCGGGCAGGTCGCAGCCAGCCGAGAACACCGGCACGGTGGTGATCGAGATCCAGATCATCCGTCCATTGGGGCGGTGGTACAGGCCGATGATGGTGCTGGGAATGGTCCTGCCTTCGGCGAAGGAGCGGGTTACCGGCCACTGCTCGGGTCGCAGCCGACGACCGTGTTCGTCGACGCTGATCCATTCATCGCTGTGCAAGGGCACCTTGGCCGGGGCAACGCTGCCAAGGTTGAAAATGCGGTGTGCGGCGGGATTGGCGGAAATGATGCCCAGGTGGCGGTCGAACAGCATCACGCCTTTGTCGATGGACTCCAGCAGCAGGCGGTAGCGGGTTTCGGCCTGCCAGCGCCGGCTCAGGTCGCGGGCAACGGCGACGATGCAGTGCGCATCGTCATGCTCGATGGTGGCCGAATGCACCTCCACCGGAAAGCGGCTGCCGTCGCCGCGCATGTTGGTGACTTCCACCACATAGGTTTCGCCACGATTGAGGGTTTCCCAGACCGGCTCAAGATGGTCGGCCGGCAAGTCGGGGTTGAGCAGCTCGATTGGCTGGCCAACGATCTCCTCGCGGGTACGGCCATAGGCGCGAACCCCGGCGCTGTTGACATCCAACACCACCCCGGTGGCACTGAGAATGCTGACCGGGTCGGGTACCGCATTGAACAGCGCGGCGTAGCGGCGTTGTGCCACCCGCCGCTCGGCCATGGCCTCGGTCAAGGCCGAACGTGCAGCAAGCAATGCCTGCTGCAGGCCCAATGGCAATGGTTGTAGCAGTGCTTGTTCCAGTCCAGCAAGCGCGTCGACATGCGCTGCGCGGTGATCGCCGTCGTCAGATACTCCAAGCTGGCTGGTTCCGGTCATGACACTGTCAATGCCCTTCCTGTCTTGCTGCCTGTCTGCCGGCCCAGTCGTTCTGCGAGCCAGTTCCCCGTAGCGGCCAGCGCCGGCAGATCCACGCCGGTACGCATCCCCATGCCGTGCAGCATGTAAATAACATCTTCGCTGGCGACATTACCACTGGCACCGCGCGCGTAGGGGCAGCCACCGGTGCCGGCCACGGCCGAATCCACCACGCGCACGCCTTCTTCCAGGCAGCTGGCGATATTGGCCAGGGCCTGGCCGTAGGTGTCGTGGAAATGCACGGCCAGGTCGGCGAGGGGCAGTTCCGCCGCCACCGCCCGCAACATCGCACGGGCCTTGAGTGGGGTGCCGACGCCGATGGTGTCGCCCAGTGATATTTCATAACAGCCCATGGCGTGCAGGCGAGCAGCCACGCGGACCACGTCGGCCAACGGCACTTCGCCCTGGTAGGGGCAGCCCAATACCGTGGAGACATAGCCGCGCACCCGCACACCGTCAGCCTTGGCGCGGGCCAGGATGGGTTCGAAGCGCTGCAGCGATTCATCAATGCCGGCATTGGTATTGGTGCGGTTGAACTGCTCGGAGGCCGCGGTGAACACGGCGACTTCGGTGACGCCTACCGCCAGGGCACGTTCATAACCCTGTTCGTTGGGTACCAGTACCGGGTAGCTGACGCCGGGCTTGCGCTGGATGCCGGTAAACACCTCGGCGGCGTCGGCCAGCTGCGGCACCCATTTCGGGCTGACAAAGCTGGTGGCCTCGATGCTGCGCAGGCCGGTGGCCGAGAGCCGGTCGATCAATTCGATCTTGTCGGCAGTGGCGACCTGCTGCTTTTCATTCTGCAGGCCATCACGCGGGCCTACCTCGACGATACGGACGAAATCATTCATGGAGCGGTCTTTGGCTGGAGGAGGGCGCGGGTAGGGCTGGAGCGCAGATTACTGCGCGGTCCAGCGGGGAGGGCGCTTCTCAAGGAAGGCGGTCAGTCCTTCGCGACCTTCATCGGAGGCGCGCAGGGCGGCGATCAGGCCGGCATTGGCGCGGTCCAGGCCATCGCGATCCCCCAACGCGGCATGGACCTCGCGGACCAATACCTTGGCGGATGCGGCGGCAACCGGACCGGCCTTGCCCAGCAGATTGAGCTGGGTCTGCACGGCGGCATCCAATGCATCGGCAGCCACCACCTGATGGACCAGGCCGATCTGTTGCGCGGTGCTGGCGTCGAAGTGCTCACCGGTGGCAAACCAGCGCCGTGCCTGGCGCGGGCCGATCGCGGTGATCACATACGGCGAAATCACTGCGGGCAGCAGGCCGAGCCGGCTTTCGGTCAGGCCAAAGCGCGCACTCTCGGCCGCAATGGCGATATCGCAACAGGCCACCAGGCCAACCCCGCCACCAAAGGCTGCCCCTTGCACGCGGGCGATGGTTGGTTTGGGCAGCTCATCCAGGGTGCGCATCAGTTTTGCCAGCGCCAGCGAGTCGATACGGTTCTCTTCCTGGCTGGCGCTGGCCATGGAGCGCATCCACTGCAGGTCGGCTCCGGCCGAGAAGGAGGGGCCGGTACTTGCCAGTACCACTGCCCGCACGTCCGGGTCTGCGCCCAGGTTGGACAAGGTGTCGGTCAATGACTGGATCAGCGCCGCATCGAAGGCGTTGTGCAGGTCCGGCCGGTTCATGGAAAGGGTCGCCACCGCGCCCTGATGCTGCACGAGCAGTGCATCGCTCATTGGTAATGCCTGTTTGAACGGTAATCCGACGAATCATAGCGGTGCAGGGGTGGGACGCCATGACGCAGCGCGGCGATGCTAGAATTGATAACCATTCTTATCAACTCTACATAGGCGCCCATTCAGTGACGTTGTCAGATTTGCCGCTGCATGCTTCAGCGCGCGTTGAAAGCGTTCAGGACCTGCATGCAAACGATGCGATCGCGCGCCGTCTGCGCGAGCTGGGTTTTGTGAACGGAGAAGAAGTTCGTTTGGTTGCGCGTGGCCCGGTCGGCGGTGAGCCGCTGCTGTTCCAGGTCGGTTTCACCCGTTTTGCGCTGCGTCGTAGCGAGGCCGCGCGGGTCCAGATCAGCGCTGAAGGAGCAAAGGCATGAGTACGGCGATCGCCCGGCTGGCGCTGGTAGGCAACCCGAACAGCGGCAAGACCGCGTTGTTCAACCAGCTGACCGGCAGCCGCCAGAAGGTGGCCAACTACACCGGCGTCACCGTCGAGCGTAAGGAAGGCCGCATGCGCGGGCCGTCCGGGCAGGAATACGCGGTGCTGGATCTGCCGGGTGCCTACAGCCTGCACCCGGCCAGCCTGGACGAGGCCATTACCCGTGACCTGTGCAGGGGCTTCTACCCGGGCGAAGCCGCTCCGGATGCGCTGATCTGCGTGATCGACGCCACCAACCTTCGCCTGCACCTGCGCTTTGCGCTGGAAGTGCGCGAACTGGGCAAGCCGATGGTGGTGGCGCTGAACATGGTCGATGCAGCCCGCAAGCGCGGCATCGAGATCGACGTGCCGGCACTTGAGAAAGCCTTGGGTGTGCCGGTGGTGGAAACCGTCGCGGTGCGCCACAACGGCGCGCGCGCGCTGGTCGAACGCATCGATACGCTGATGCCAAAGCTCGACACCATGCCGGTGCATGCGGCCGAACCCGGTGCGGACTACCACGTGCAGGTGCGCGACATCCTGGCCTCGGCGGTGCGCATGCCGGCGCCGACCGCCAGGGTGGATGACGCGCTGGACCGCTGGTTGCTGCACCCGGTGTACGGCCTGCTGACCCTGGCCGTTGTGATGTTCCTGATCTTCCAGGCGGTGTACGCCTGGGCCACGCCATTGATGGATGGCATCGAGGCAGCCTTCGCTTGGCTGGGACCTGTAGTGGCTGAGAAGCTGCCAGAAGGGCCGCTCAGCAGCCTGCTGGTGGACGGCATCATCGCCGGTGTCGGCGGCGTGCTGGTGTTCCTGCCGCAGATCCTGATCCTGTTCGCCTTCATTCTGGCGTTGGAAGAGTCCGGCTATCTGCCGCGCGCTGCCTTCCTGCTGGATCGGATGATGGCTTCGGCTGGTCTGTCCGGGCGTTCGTTCATCCCGCTGCTGTCGAGTTTCGCTTGCGCGGTGCCGGGCATCATGTCGACCCGTTCGATCCAGGACCCGCGCGATCGCCTGGCTACGATTCTGGTGGCGCCGCTGATGACCTGTTCGGCGCGCCTGCCGGTGTATGCCTTGCTGATTGGTGCCTTCATTCCGGCCAAGACCGTGTGGGGCGTGTTCAACCAGCAGGGTCTGGTGCTGTTTGCCCTGTATGTGGCCGGTATCCTCAGTGCGCTGGTGATGTCGTGGACGATGAAGAAATTCCGTCGCGACAAGAGCGAGCATCCCTTGATGCTGGAGCTGCCGTCCTACCGCCTGCCCAATCCGCGTGACCTGCTGGTTGGTCTGTACGAGCGCGCGATGATCTTCCTCAAGCGCGTGGGCGGCATCATCCTGTCGCTGACCATCCTGCTGTGGTTCCTGCTGTCCTACCCGGGAGCGCCGGAGAACGCGACCATGCCGGCAATTGATTACAGCTTCGCCGGCCAGATCGGCCACGCGATGGCGGTGATCTTCGCGCCGTTGGGCTTCAACTGGCAGATATGTATTGCCTTGATCCCCGGCATGGGTGCGCGTGAAGTCGCGGTGTCTTCGCTGGCCACCATCTATGCGCTCTCGGCCGCCGATGACGATGCCGCCATCCAGGCGCTGACGCCGGTGATCAGCGATGGTTGGACCCTGGCGACGGGCTTGTCGCTGATGGTGTGGTTCATCTACGCGCCGATGTGCATCTCCACTTTGGCCACGATCAAACGCGAGACCAACTCGTGGAAGCAGATGGCTTTCGCCACGGTCTACCTGTTCGGCGCGGCCTATCTGGCGGCCTTTGTCACCTATCAGGTGGCGGTGGCATTGGGAGCTGGCTGATGGACACGAGCCTGCTGCTGCAATACCTGATCATCGCCGTGGCGGTGCTGGTCAGTGCCTGGGTGGTGCTGAAGAAGCAGTTCCCCGGTGTATTGCGCAAGCTGCGTGGGGTGTTGGCGCTGTGGCTGGTGAAGCCGCAGCGTTCGCCGCGACTGCAGGCCTGGGGGCGGCGCCTGGCGCTGCCGGCGGCCAGTGGCGCCGGCGCCTGTGGTGGCTGCAACAGCTGCGGGCCAAGCGAGCCCAAGCAGCATTGAGCAATACAACAACGCCGGGGAAACCCGGCGTTGTTTCATGTCGAAAACAGCGCGCGCCTTTTGTAGGAGCGGCGTAAGCCGCGAAGCTCGAGCAACCTCAGCTGGCACCGGAGCATCGGCAGGCAGTCCGAAAGACCATTGGACACTTGCCCCGGTGCGTGGCGCTTGCCCGGGCTACAGTCCTGGCAAGCGGCATTGGGCAATTTGGTGTTGTCACCAAACTGGTAGCGGCGCGGGCAGGGGTTCCATGTAGAACGAAGCATTTCGGCTGTACACTGCGTCGATTGCAGGAAGCAACCAGGGGAAAGACATGAAGTCATTGATTGGCGTTGTGATGTTGGTCGTGGTGTTGGCCGTAGGTGGATCGATCTATCTGCGTGGCGGCAACAAGATCACCGAGTCCCAGGTGCGCGCGCTGTACCTGCGCGCCGACCAGGCGCTTGCAGCAGGCGATGACAAGCCGCTGTGCGAGATGTTGTCGAAAGACTATGTGCAGACCACGGTGACCAAGACCGAAACCGATCAGTCCGAGCAGCGCTATGACAGGGCGCAGTACTGCGCTTCCCTGGCCGAGAGCATGGGTCAGCTGCGTCAGTTCCGGGACGCCTTCGGTGATCGCATGCCGCTGCGTTACGAGCAGAAGGTGAACAGCATCAGCATTGCCAGTGATGGCCGTTCGGCCGAGGTCGAGGTTTCGGCGATTGTTGAAATGGCGGGTATCCGCATGGTGAGCCGCGGCCGCGACACCGTGGAGCGCAGTCGCTGGCGTACCTATATGACCGGCAGCCGTGCGATTACCCACGTCGGCAGGATGTAAGCGCGCGGTGCGCTTGTGCGCCGGGCCATTGAAGCGTTAGCGTGCGGGCATGAATACGACCCCCACCCGTTTGTTGATCCACGGCGCCTCCGGGCGCATGGGTCAGGCCCTGCTGCGTCTTGCGGCAGAAGATTCCTCTTTGCAGGTGGTTGCTGCGGTGGTGCGCAAGCCGCCGATCCAGCGCGTGATCGACGGCATCCCGCATTTCGCCGCCTCCGAGCTGGCCGGCGCGCCAGCGTTTGATGTGGCGATAGATTTCAGTTTGCCCGAAGGTTTTGACCCGGTGCTGGCGCTGTGCGTGGAACGCGGTGTTGGCCTGGTATCGGGCACGACCGGCATCAGCGAGTCGCAACAAGGCGCGCTCGCCGCTGCGGCGGCCAGTATTCCTCTGGTTTGGGCGACCAACTTCAGCCTCGGCGTGGCGGTGCTGGCCGAGCTGGTGGAGCGGGCGGCGGCGGCGTTGCCGGGCTGGGATTGCGATATCGTCGAATCCCATCACGTGCACAAGAAGGATGCGCCTTCCGGTACCGCGTTGACGCTGGGGGAATCGGCCCAGCATGGTGGCGCCGAGCCGCGCTACGCCAGTCTGCGCGCTGGCGACATCATCGGCGAGCACTTCGTCCAGTTCACCGGGCTGGGCGAGCGGGTGGAGCTGGTGCACCGGGCTACCAATCGCGACATTTTTGCGCGCGGGGCGCTGCATGCAGCCAAACAACTGCGCCAACGCAGTCCGGGCCAGTACCGGGTGCGGGATCTGGTCGGGACGTCCGAGCAGGCCTGAAATAGCTGAATGCGGAGCACATTCCTTCCGGAATGTGGCTTTTGTAACCACTGAACAGCTGAAGGAAAGCGCACGGGGCGCTGGCGTTGGTGCCCCCTTGCCTTTACAATTCCGGCTCGCCGAAACACGTTAGCCGGACCGGTTCCCAGACCGCCGTCCGCGCTTTTTTGCAACCGGTTTTTGACCGTGAACGCAGGCGTGGCTTCGGAGTCCCCCGGTAGCCAAAGTGAGATTCCCGTGACCCAAGCCGCAATTCTCGTGCTCGAAGACGGCACCGTATTCGAGGGCGAATCCGTAGGCGCGCCCGGCCTATCCGTGGGTGAGGTGGTGTTCAACACCGCCATGACCGGTTACCAGGAAATGCTGACCGATCCGTCCTACGCCCGGCAGATGATCACCCTGACGTATCCGCATATCGGCAACACCGGTATGAACGACCAGGACGATGAAGCCTCCAAGGTATGGGCATCGGGCCTGATCGTGCGCGATGTGCCGCGCCGTCCGAGCAACTGGCGCAACCAGGTGTCGCTGCAGGATTGGTTGATCCAGCGCGGCGTGGTGGCCATCTCCGGCATCGATACCCGCAAGCTGACCCGCATCCTGCGTGAGCGCGGCGCCCAGAACGGCGCGCTGATGGCTGGGCCCGACATCGATGTCGAGAAGGCGCTGGAAGCCGCGCGCAAGTTCCCCGGCCTGAAGGGCATGGATCTGGCCAAGGTGGTCAGCACCGACAAGCCCTATGGCTGGACCGAAGGCCAGCTGGACCTGGACCGCAACGAATTCGTGCGCGCCGAACCGAAGTTCAAGGTTGTGGCCTACGACTTCGGCGTCAAGACCAACATCCTGCGCATGCTGGCCGAACGCGGTTGCGAGTTGACCGTGGTGCCTGCCCAGACGCCCGCTGCCGAAGTGCTGGCGCTGAAGCCGGACGGTGTGTTCCTGTCCAACGGCCCGGGCGACCCGGAACCCTGCGATTACGCCATCAGCGCGATCAAGACCTTCGTCGAGCAGAAGATCCCGACCTTCGGTATCTGCCTGGGCCACCAGCTGCTCGGCCTGGCCGCAGGCGCCAAGACCATGAAGATGGGCCACGGTCACCACGGTGCCAACCACCCGGTGCAGGATATCGACGACGGCCGGGTGATGATCACCTCGCAGAACCACGGCTTCGCCATCGACGAAAGCGTGCTGCCTGCCAATGTGCGGGTCACCCACCGCTCGCTGTTCGACCAGACCATCCAGGGCATCGCGCTGACAGATGCGCCGGCGTTCTCCTTCCAGGGCCACCCGGAAGCTTCGCCGGGTCCGCGTGACGTGGCACAGTTGTTCGACCGCTTCATCACCCTGATGGAAGGGGCCAAGGCGTGAGCAAGGCGCGCTGGCTGATGTTGCCGGCGCTGCTGGTCACCTCGGTGGCCAGCGCGGCGCCAGTGACCGCGCAGGAGATCCGCGATCTGCTGCCGCTGACCGGCTTCGAGCGCATGGGCAATGACGCGGCCACATCCATGTTGGCCAATGTCACGCTCTTCCAGCAGATTCCGGCAGCACAACGCGAGTGCCTGGCCACGCCGATCGGCGAGGTCCTGAATGAAGCACTGGTGGATCGCCTGGTCGCCAATGTTGGCAACGACGGCCAGCAGCACCTCAAGCGCTGGCAGGCGTTCTATTCAAGCCAGGGCGGCAAGCGCATGGTCGCGACCCAGCGTCAGATGATGTACGGCACCGCCTTGCCCGCCGAGTTCGAGGGCGAGCCCAGCGAGCTGGAGCGCAAGCAGGTAGGCGAGTTCATGGCCAGCGGCTCCTATGAAGCCTTGGGTGCCGTGCTTGCGGAGCTGGGCGAGATGCCCGATGGCCTGCCGCTGCGCATGAGCGAGCGCATCCAGAGCCAATGCGGTGTCACGATTGATCCAGAAGAGTTTTCCTGATCGACAGCGTGCGATCACTTCCCCCAGACACGCTGTACTGACTTAGAGAAGAAAATGCCAAAGCGCACCGACCTAAAAACCATCCTGATCATCGGCGCCGGCCCGATCGTCATCGGCCAAGCCTGTGAGTTCGACTACTCCGGCGCGCAGGCGTGCAAGGCGCTGCGTGACGAGGGTTACCGCGTGGTGTTGGTGAACTCCAACCCGGCCACGATCATGACCGACCCGGAGATGGCCGATGCCGTCTACATCGAGCCGATCAACTGGCAGACGGTCGAGAAGATCATCGACAAGGAGCGCCCCGACGCGCTGCTGCCGACCATGGGTGGCCAGACCGCGCTGAACTGCGCGCTGGACCTGGCTGACCACGGCGTGCTGGAAAAGTACAACGTCGAGCTGATCGGTGCCAAGCGCGAAGCCATCCGCATGGCCGAAGACCGCGAGCTGTTCCGCGTGGCGATGGGCGAGATCGGTCTGGAATGCCCGACTGCAGCCGTTGCCCACACGCTGGAAGAAGCGCTGGAAATCCAGACCCGCGTTGGCTACCCGACCATCATCCGTCCGTCCTTCACCCTAGGCGGCAGCGGCGGCGGCATCGCCTACAACCGCGAAGAGCTGATCGAGATCGTTGGCCGCGGCCTGGAACTGTCGCCGACCACCGAAGTGCTGGTCGAAGAATCGGTGCTGGGCTGGAAGGAATTCGAAATGGAAGTGGTTCGCGACACCGCGGACAACTGCATCATCGTCTGCTCGATCGAGAACCTCGATCCGATGGGCGTGCACACCGGTGACTCCATCACCGTGGCACCGGCACAGACCCTGACCGACAAGGAATACCAGCGCCTGCGCGATGCCTCCATCGCCGTGCTGCGCAAGATCGGCGTGGACACCGGCGGCTCCAACGTGCAGTTCGGCATCAGCCCGACCACCGGCCGCGTGGTGGTGATCGAAATGAACCCGCGCGTGTCGCGTTCCTCGGCACTGGCCTCCAAGGCCACCGGCTTCCCGATCGCCAAGGTCGCCGCCAAGCTGGCGGTCGGCTATACCCTGGACGAATTGAAGAACGAAATCACCGGCGGCCTGACCCCGGCCTCGTTCGAGCCGTCGATCGATTACGTCGTCACCAAGATTCCGCGCTTTGCCTTCGAGAAGTTCCCGGCCGCCGACGCCCGCCTGACCACCCAGATGAAGTCGGTGGGCGAGGTGATGGCGATGGGCCGCACCTTCAAGGAATCGCTGCAGAAGGCCCTGCGTGGTCTGGAAACCGGCAAGATCGGGCTGGATCCGACCGAGCTGGATCTGAACAACGAAGACGACATCGCAACCATGAAGCGTGAGCTCAAGGCCCCTGGCCCGGAGCGTCTGTTCTACGTGGGCGATGCCTTCCGCACCGGCATGAGCGTGGAAGAAATCTACGGACTGTCGCACATCGACCCGTGGTTCCTCGACCAGATCGAAGAGATCATCGCTGACGAAAAGCAGGTCTACGCCGAAGGCATCGATTCGCTGGACGCTGCGCGCCTGCGCAAGCTCAAGCGTGCTGGTTTCTCCGACGCTCGCCTGGCGCAACTGACCGGCACCAACGAAGCGGCTATCCGCGCACTGCGTCGCGCCCACAAGGTGCGTCCGGTCTACAAGCGCGTTGACTCCTGCGCCGGCGAGTTCGCCACCGGCACCGCCTACCTGTACTCGACCTACGAGGACGAGTGCGAGGCCGCGCCGAGCAACCGCGACAAGATCATGATCCTGGGCGGTGGCCCGAACCGCATCGGCCAGGGCATCGAGTTCGACTACTGCTGCGTGCACGCCGCGCTCGCCCTGCGCGAGGATGGTTTTGAGACCATCATGGTCAACTGCAACCCGGAAACCGTTTCGACCGACTACGACACCTCCGACCGCCTGTACTTCGAGCCGCTGACACTGGAAGACGTGCTGGAGATCGTCGAGCTGGAACAGCCCAAGGGCGTGATCGTGCAGTACGGCGGCCAGACCCCGCTGAAGCTGGCGCGTGCACTGGAAGCCAATGGCGTGCCGGTGATCGGCACCTCGCCGGACTCCATCGACCTGGCCGAAGACCGTGAGCGCTTCCAGCAGCTGGTCGAGAAGCTCGGCCTGAAGCAGCCGCCGAACCGCATCGCCCGCAACGACCAGGAAGCCCTGCTGCTGGCCCGTGAAATCGGCTACCCGCTGGTGGTGCGCCCGAGCTACGTGCTTGGCGGCCGTGCAATGGAAATCGTCTACAGCGAAGCCGACCTGGCCCGCTACGTGCGCGACGCGGTCAAGGTGTCCAACGATTCGCCGGTGCTGCTGGACCACTTCCTCGATGCCGCGGTCGAAGCCGACGTCGACATCATCTGCGACAAGGACGGCAAGGTCCTGATTGGCGGCGTGATGGAACACATCGAAGAAGCCGGCGTGCACTCCGGTGACTCGTCCTGCTCGCTGCCGCCGTACTCGCTGTCGGCTGAAACCCAGGCCGAGCTGCGTCGCCAGGTCACCGAGCTGGCCAAGGCACTGCAGGTCGTCGGCCTGATGAACACCCAGTTCGCGATCCAGGCCGATGCCGATGGCAAGGACGTGATCTACCTGCTGGAAGTGAACCCGCGTGCCTCGCGCACCGTGCCGTTCGTGTCCAAGGCCACCGGCATGGCGCTGGCCAAGATCGCCGCCCGCTGTATGGCCGGCAAGACGCTGGCCGAGCAGGGCGCGACCAAGGAAATCGTGCCGGACTACTACTCGGTGAAGGAAGCGATCTTCCCGTTCGCCAAGTTCCAGGGCGTCGATCCGATCCTCGGGCCGGAGATGCGCTCCACCGGTGAAGTGATGGGTGTAGGCCGTACCTTCAGCGCAGCGTTCGCACGTGCGCAGGAAGCCGGCAGCATCAAGACCCCGCCGGTCGGCAAGGTCTTCATCTCGGTGCGTGACGCTGACAAGCAGCGCGTGATGCCGGCGGTGCAGGGCCTGGTCGAACGTGGCTATTCGCTGGTGGCTACCCGCGGCACCGCTGCCTGGTTGCAGCAGCACGGTTACACCTGTGACGTGGTCAACAAGGTGGTTGAAGGCCGTCCGCACATCGTGGACAGCATCAAGAACGGCGAGATCGTCTACATCGTCAACACGACCGAAGGCCGTGCTGCGATCAACGACTCGTTCTCGATCCGCCGCGAGGCACTGCAGAACCGCATCACGTACTCCACCACCGTTGCTGGCGCCAAGGCGCTGGTGCAGTCACTGGAGTTCCGTGGCACCGGTCCGGTGTTGTCGCTGCAGGAACTGCACAAGGAGTTGAATGCATGAGAGCCCCCATCACGATGAAGGGCGCCAAGCGCCTGCGTGACGAACTGGATCACCTGAAGTCGGAAAAGCGCCCCAAGGTCATTGCCGCCATCGCCGAAGCACGCGAGCACGGTGACCTGAAGGAAAACGCCGAGTACCACGCCGCACGCGAAGAGCAGGGCTTCATCGAAGGCCGCATCAAGCAGCTGGAAGGCGAGCTGTCGCACTCGGAAGTCATCGACATCAGCAAGCTCAACGCCGGCAGCAAGGTGGTGTTCGGCGCAACGGTGACCTTGGCTGACGTCGAAAGCGACGAAGAGAAGCGTTACCAGATCGTCGGTGACCTGGAAGCGGACATCAAGCTGGGCTTGATCGCCATTTCCTCGCCGGTGGCGCGCGCCCTGATCGGCAAGAACGAGGGCGATGCCATCGCCATCGACGCGCCGGCTGGCCAGCGCGAGTACGAAATCGTCAGCGTCGAATACCTCGACTGACGATGGCCAAGGCCACACTGCTGCTGCCCGCGCGCAGCCGTTTTCCGGCAGGCGAACTGCCGGCGCAGGTGGCTGCGGCCCTGGGCCGTGCCGAGCGTTCGCTTGGTACGGCCGGTGAATCGGCGCAGCTGCGCCGTCACTTCAGCGTGCAGCCGGCCGACTGGTCGGCTGCCGCCTTGACCCGCCAGACTGACGCCGGCGATGCCGCCGAGGGCTTCTGGCTGCGCGCCGATCCGGCCAATATCGTGCCTGACATGCAGGGCGCGCGACTGATGGCGGCGGCCGAGACCCTGCGCCTTGAGCAGGCCGACGTGGACGCCTTGCTGCCTGCGCTGCAGCCTTTGTTCGCAGGCTTTGGCTACCAGCTGGATGCGCCGACGCCGTCGCGTTGGTATCTGCGGTTGCCTGCCGACACGCCGCTGCCCGAGTTCGCAGAACCGGACGTGGTTCTCGGCGACGATTTGTTTTCGCATCTGCCCAACGGTGAGAACGGACGCCGCTGGCGCGCCCTGTTGACCGAAGCGCAGGTGGTGCTGCACCAGCATCCATGGAATGAACAGCGCGTGGCACAAGGCCAACGAGCAGTGAACTCGCTGTGGTTCTGGGGTGCAGGCATGCTGCCGCAAACCGTGCATA
This sequence comes from Stenotrophomonas sp. STEN021, assembly GCF_056760175.1. Taxonomy (NCBI): domain Bacteria; kingdom Pseudomonadati; phylum Pseudomonadota; class Gammaproteobacteria; order Lysobacterales; family Lysobacteraceae; genus Stenotrophomonas; species Stenotrophomonas sp. STEN021. The sequence goes on from NZ_JBRREH010000028.1 coordinate 16,396, forward strand.
CCGCACACGCACAGGTGCGCAGCCGCGATGCGCTGGTGCAAGGCTTGGCTGCGCTGGCTGGCGTGCGCCTGGGCGGCGAACAGAGCGTTGATGCACTGGTCGATCTTCGCCAGCTGCGCTCGCTGCAGCAGCTTGCGCGGGATGCGATCGCACCCTTGCTCGATGCGCTCAAGCGTGGCGAACTCAGCGAGTTGCAGCTGGATTTCGAAGACGGCACTGGCTATCGCATCACCCGCGGGCAGCGCTGGTTCCTGTGGAAGAAACCGATCATGACGCTTGCTGATGAGTGACAGTTTGAAGATCGTTCGTCGCGAGATGGTCGCGGTCGACGGCTGGAACGATGAGACGCTACCGCTGCTGCGCCGTATCTATGCCGCACGAGGTGCGACCACACCCGAGCAGGCACAGCCGCGACTGGCGCAGTTGCACGCGCCGGAGCTGCTGGGCGGTATGCAGGCCGCCGTGCAGTTGTTGGCTGATGCCATCGCCAACGACAAGCGCATTCTGATCGTCGGTGATTTCGACTGTGACGGGGCCACGGCTTGTGCAGTGGGCGTGCGCGGCTTGCGCATGCTGGGCGCGCGCGACGTCGTGCATGCGGTGCCGAACAGGATGGTGCATGGCTACGGTCTGTCGCCGTCCCTGGTTGAGGAACTTGCCGCACTGAAGCCGGATATGCTGGTCACGGTCGACCACGGCATTGCCTGCCATGCCGGCGTACGTGCGGCAAAGGCCCTGGGGTGGCAGGTGTTGGTGACTGACCACCATCTACCCGGTGAACAGTTGCCGCCAGCCGACGCGATTGTCGACCCGAACGTGGACGGTGACGCATTCCCCAGCAAAGCGCTGGCCGGTGTTGGGGTTATTTTCTATGTGCTGATGGCGTTGCGCCGTCATCTGCGCGAACTGGCGGTGTTTGGCGCGCAGCCCGAACCTGATCTGCTCACGTTGTTGGACCTGGTCGCAGTTGGTACCGTCGCCGATCTGGTGGCGCTGGACGACAATAATCGTGCCCTGGTTTCTGCCGGTCTGCGCCGCTTGCGTGCCGGCAAGGCCAGCGTCGGCCTGCAGGCCTTGATCGAGGTAAGCGGCCGCGACCCGCGCCGGCTCAGTGCCAGCGACATCGGCTACGCGGTTGCGCCACGCCTCAATGCGGCAGGGCGCCTGGAAGACATGGCGTTGGGCATCGAGTTGTTGCTGACCGAAGACCCTGCACAGGCGCGGCATATCGCCACGCTGCTGGAAGAGATCAACGCAGAACGCCGCGCGGTACAGCAGATCATGACCGACGATGCCGAGCGTGCCGTCGCCCGCGCACTGCTGGATGACGCCATGCAGCGCCCGGTTGCGGCTTGCCTGTTCGATGCCGAATGGCATCCGGGCGTGGTCGGCCTGGTCGCTTCAAAGATGAAGGACAGGCTGCATCGACCGGTGATTGCGTTCGCGCCGGCCGAGCCCGGTGCTGATGTATTGCGTGGTTCGGCGCGTTCGATCAGCGGTTTCCATATTCGTGACGCCTTGGCTGCGGTCAATGCCAATCATCCGGGGTTGATGGAGAAGTTTGGTGGCCATGCGATGGCTGCCGGGCTGAGTTTGCCCTTGGCGAATCTGGATGCGTTCAAGGCGGCGTTCGAGCAGCAGGTGCAGCGCAGCCTGGACCCTGCCTTGTTGCAGCAGCAACTGCTCAGCGATGGTGAGTTGTCCCCTGCGGAGTTGGACTTCCAGCACGCCGAGGCCTTGCGCTTGGCTGGCCCGTTCGGCCAGGGCTTCGCCGAGCCGCTGTTTGATGGTGCATTCGAAGTGCTTGAATGGCGCGTGCTCAAGGAGCGCCATCTGAAGTTTGTGCTACGTCAGTCTGGCACTGCCACACGTATCAACGCGATTTACTTCAGTGGCTGGACCGGGACGACACCCGCGCAGCATGTGCAGATCGCTTACCGGCTGGTGAGTGACGACTACCGTGGTGGCAAGGCCATCCAGCTGATCGTGGAGCACTGCACCTCCGTTTGATTTCGCGCGTTTTCAAACGCGGCTGCTGCATCGCTTTGGAACATCCAACAATGCTGCTCGATGGATATTCAAGATTACAGAGTGATGTAAAGCAGATTCGAGTCAATTGTTCATGCGGAACCCAAGTGATAGCGTTTACCCTCCGTCGTGGCGCAAAGCGGCACGGTCTGACTCAGGCATCCAGCCTACTAGGAGGAATGGTGCTCGTCGCTATCGCTGAATACCATGCAACGATTGCCGCACTCATGGCCGTTGCGGGACTGATACTTTTCCAGCTGATTGTTGCGGACGTCGCTGCACTACGTGCCAAGCACGAATCAGGAACGCCAATGCCGGCGGATTTTTCCAAGTTCTACTTCCGCGCTGCCCGTGCACACGCCAATACAAATGAGAGTGTTGCTGCATTCATCGCTTTGGCGGTTGCGGGCATTTTCATCGCGGCAAACCCGCTATGGCTGAATTCGCTGGCCTGGTTGTATATCGCTTGCCGCACCGCGCACATGCTTTCTTACTATGCAAACCAGAAGCTGGCACGCTCGGCTGCATTCGGCGTGAGCCTCTTGGTGCTTGTTGGTATGCTGCTGGTCTGCCTATTCGCCATCGTCTGAAGAACGGTGGGTTCCGGTGGAACGTAGCAACTTGCACGCCAGCGCAGCGTGGAATCAACGATGCATGAAAGCGTGCTTGAAGCCGACGCGGTAGCCAGGGCTGCGGGGATGCTGAAGTTGATTGGACCGCAGCGCTGGATGGACAACAGGCAGGCCTAGGCCCGCCCGTTGTCATCACGACGGAAAAATCCACTCAGCCAAGAATGCCGGGCAGATCCAATCCCTTTTCCTTGGCGCAATCGATGGCGATGTCGTAGCCGGCATCGGCATGGCGCATCACGCCGGTGCCGGGGTCGTTCCACAGCACGCGTGCGATGCGCTGGTCGGCAGCTTCGCTGCCGTCGCAGACGATGACCACGCCGGAGTGCTGCGAGTAGCCCATGCCAACGCCGCCGCCGTGGTGCAGGCTTACCCAGGTGGCGCCACCGGCGACATTGAGCATGGCGTTCAGCAGTGGCCAATCGGAAACCGCGTCAGAGCCATCCTTCATCGATTCGGTTTCGCGGTTGGGCGAGGCGACGCTGCCGCTGTCCAGATGGTCACGGCCAATCACCACCGGTGCGCTGAGTTCGCCATTGCGTACCATTTCGTTGAAGGCCAGGCCAAGCTTGTGGCGAAGGCCCAGGCCGACCCAGCAGATACGCGCTGGCAGGCCCTGGAAACTGATGCGCTCACGCGCCATGTCCAGCCAGCGATGCAGGTTGGGATCATCGGCGATGATTTCCTTGACCTTGGCGTCGGTCTTGTAGATGTCCTCCGGGTCGCCGCTCAGTGCAACCCAGCGGAACGGGCCGATGCCGCGACAGAAAAGCGGACGCACATACGCTGGCACGAAGCCTGGGAAATCGAAGGCATTCTTCAAACCTTCGTCGAAGGCCATCTGGCGGATGTTGTTGCCGTAGTCGACGGTTGGAATGCCGGCAGCATGGAAGGCAAGCATCGCTTCGACGTGCACGCGCATCGCGGCCTTGGCGGCATCGCGCACCTTCTCCGGATTGGCCTGCTGCTCGGCCAGCCATTGCTCGACGCTCCAGCCGATCGGCAGGTAGCCGTGCACCGGGTCGTGGGCGCTGGTCTGGTCGGTGACGCAGTCCGGACGCACGCCGCGGCGTACCAGTTCCGGCAGGATCTCGGCAGCATTGCCGAGCAGGGCAATCGACTTGGCTTCACCGCTCGCCGTGTACTTGGCGATGCGTGCCAAGGCGTCGTCGATGTCGGTGGCCTGTTCGTCGACGTAACGGGTGCGCAGGCGGAAGTCGATGCTGCTCTGGCGGCATTCGATGGTCAGGCTGCTGGCGCCGGCCAGCGACGCGGCCAGCGGCTGCGCGCCACCCATGCCACCGAGGCCAGCAGTGAGGATCCACTTGCCTTTCAGGCTGCCGCCGTAATGCTGGCGGCCCATCTCGACGAAGGTTTCGTAAGTGCCCTGGACGATGCCCTGGCTGCCGATGTAGATCCAGCTGCCGGCGGTCATCTGCCCGTACATCATCAAGCCCTTCCTATCGAGCTCGTTGAAGTGCTCCCAGTTGGCCCAATGCGGCACCAGGTTGGAGTTGGCGATCAACACCCGCGGTGCATCCGGATGGGTGGGGAACACACCGACCGGCTTGCCGGATTGCACCAGCAGGGTCTGGTTGTCGTCCAGCCGCTTCAGGGTTTCAAGAATCCTGTCGTAGCTTTCCCAATCGCGGGCGGCGCGGCCGATGCCACCGTAGACCACCAGCGAGGTCGGGTCTTCGGCGACCTCGGCATCGAGGTTGTTCTGCAGCATGCGGAACGGCGCTTCGGTCTGCCAGGATTTGCAGTTGAGCGTGTTGCCGCGAGGTGCGCGCGGGTTGCGGGAGGGGTCGTGACGGGTCATGCATTTCTCCTGGTAGCAAATTCCAGACAAGCGCCGAGCACTTGCTGCAAGGTGTTGCGGACGGGGCTTGCGTGTTCGGGGTCGTAGGGCGTGGGCCAGCTGTGCTCGTCCACGTCCTCGGGTGCGGGTTCGTGCATGTAGCCGCGGCAACCGAGCTCCATCTGCAGGGTGTGCACGCCGTTGGCGGTGTTGCTGTAGTGGCGGGTGATCCAGCCACCCTTGAAGCGGCCGTTGCGCACGTGGCTCATGCCGCTCATGGCGCATAGGTTCTCGACCACGTCGGTCAGCGCGTTGTCGCAGGAGGTATCCGGCGCGCCGCTGGGGCCGGCGCTGCCGATATTGAACTGGGGCAGTTCGCCATCGAACAGATGCGGAATCAGCGAGCGGATCGAGTGCGCGTCGTAGACGACGACGGTTTCGTGCTGTGCGCGCAGACGTGCGATCTCGCCGGCCAGTGCAGCGTGGTAGGGATCGAACCAGGTTTCGCGCCGATACTGGATCTCCGCGTCATCGGGCTCATGCCCGGCGCGGTACAGCGGCTGGTTGTCGAAGGTGGTGAGCGGACACAGGCCGGTGGTGTTCTGCCCTGGGTACAGGGAGACACCGGATGGGTCGCGATTGACGTCGATCAGCGAGCGCGAGATGGCGGTGCGTACCGTCGTGGCGCCCATTGCCTTGGCGAAGGCATAGAGCTCGTGCACCCACCAGTCGGCATCACGGCGTGCCAGCCACGGTGACACGAAGTGGCCGACGCGTGAGGCAGGAAGCTCGGTGCCGGTATGCGGGAAGCTGACGATCAGTGGAGCGTGACCGTGGTGGATCTGCAGCCAGTCAGGGGCGTTCGTCATGGGGATTCCTGGGGCAGGACGGGTTTGGTTCTTCCCTTGCTGGCGGGGGAAGATGCGTGAAGGGCAGAAGTGGATGTTTTGCACGGTGAAGGCCAAACGCTCCCCTCATCCGGCGCTTTGTGCCACCTTCTCCCGCTCGCGGGAGAAGGGATGGCAACACGGCATGCGGCCAGCTCTGCATACGCTTCGATCAGGCCTTGTCAGTCACATCAACACCCGGCAACTGCACACCCAACCCAGCCGTCAGCGCAGCAGCGCGCACCAATGCAGTCGCAGCAACCATGTCCGGGTGGAAGTAACGGTCATCCACCAAGGTCGGTACCTGCGCGCGCAAGGTCGAACGCACCTGCTCCAACGCCGGACTCGAACGCAGCGGTGCGTGGAAGTCACAGCCCTGGCCCGCGGCGAGCAGTTCGATACCAATGACGTTGGCAGCGTTCTCGGCCATGGCGATCAAACGACGCGCACCATGCGCAGCCATCGATACATGGTCTTCCTGGTTGGCCGAGGTCGGGATCGAGTCAACGCTGGCCGGGTAGGCGCGCTGCTTGTTCTCGGAGACCAGTGCAGCGGCGGTGACCTGCGGAATCATGAAGCCGGAGTTCAGGCCCGGCTTCGGGGTCAGGAAGGCCGGCAGGCCGGACAGCGCCGGGTCTACCAACATGGCGGTGCGGCGCTCGCTGATCGAGCCGATCTCGCAGATGGCCATCGCCAGCATGTCTGCTGCGAATGCCACCGGCTCGGCATGGAAGTTGCCGCCGCTCAGTGCTTCACCGGTGTCGGTGAACACCAGTGGGTTGTCGGAGACGCCATTGGCCTCGATTTCCAGGGTGGTGGCTGCCTGACGCATCACGTCCAGTGCGGCGCCCATCACCTGCGGCTGGCAGCGCAGGCAGTACGGGTCCTGCACGCGCACGTCGTTGTCGCGGTGCGATTCGCGGATCGCCGAGCGTTGCATCAGTTCGCGCAACACCGCGGCGGTGGCAATCTGCCCGCGCTGACCACGGATGCTGTGGATGCGTGGGTCAAATGGGGTATCCGAGCCCTTGGCGGCTTCCACCGACAACGCACCGGTAACCAGTGCGGCCTGGAACACCACTTCAATCTCGAACAACCCAGCCAGTGCATAGGCGGTGGAGTACTGGGTGCCGTTGAGCAGCGCCAGACCTTCTTTCGCGCCCAGTACCAACGGCTTCAGTCCGGCCTGCTCGAAGGCGGCGTCGGCCGACATGCGAACACCACCGACAAAGGCTTCACCAACACCAATCATCACGCTGGCCAGATGCGACAGCGGCGCCAGATCGCCGGAGGCGCCAACCGAGCCCTGGCAGGGCACCACCGGCACCACATCCTTCTGCAGCATCGCTTCCAGCAGTGCCAAGGTTTGCGGGCGAATGCCCGAGGCGCCCTGGGCCAGGCTGGTCAGCTTCAGCGCCATCATCAGGCGCACCACGTTGGCGGGCATCGGCTCGCCTACACCGGCGGCATGCGACAGCACGATATTGCGCTGCAGGGTCTCCAGGTCTTCGCGTTCAATGCGGACACTGGCCAGCTTGCCGAAGCCGGTATTGATGCCGTAGACCGGCTCGCCCTTGGCGACGATGGCATCCACCACCTGTGCACTGCGCAGTACCGCGGCTTGGGCCGATTCATCCAGGCGCACGTTGGCACCGCGATAGATCTGACGCCATTGCGCCAACGGAACGTGGCCGGGGAGGAGGGTCAAGGTAGTGCTCATGCGTGCTCCAGCAGTGCGAGATTCAAAGTTTGAGATTCAACGGGCGTGATTCAGACGGTTTGCCCGCGCCAGACGCGGGCATGCAAAGGGTTGAAGCCGATCCGGTAAACCAGGTCGGCGGGGGCGTCGATGTCCCAGATCGCGAGGTCGCAGTCCATGCCGGCAGCCAGCTTGCCAACACGGTTGGCACGGCCCAGTGCGCGCGCAGCTTCACGGGTAAAGCCGGCAATGCATTCGGCAACGGTCATGCGGAACAGGGTTGCGCCCATGTTCATCGTCAGCAAGGGGCTGGTCAGCGGTGAGGTGCCCGGGTTGCAGTCGGTGGCCAGGGCCATCGGTACGCCCGCTTCGCGCAGGGCCTGTATCGGTGGCAACACGGTCTCGCGGGTGAAGTAATAGGCGCCGGGCAACAGCACGGCGACCGTGCCCGCGGCGCGCATCGCGGCGATGCCGGCCTCGTCCAGATGTTCTATGTGGTCCGCGGACAGCGCGCCATTATGTGCAGCCAGTTCCGCACCGTGTTGGTTGGACAACTGTTCGGCGTGGATCTTGATTGCCAGGCCATGCTGTTTGGCAGCGTCGAAAACCTGTTGCGCCTGCGCCGGCGAGAACGCGATGTTCTCGCAGAAGATATCGACCGCTTCGGCCAGGCTTTCGGCTGCGATTGCCGGGATCATCACTGCGCAGACTTCGTTGATGTAAGCCTGTGCCTCGTGGCCCGGTGGCACAGCATGCGCACCAAGGAACGTCGGCACGATCTCTACCTTGCGCAGCACGCCCAGCTCGCGCGCCACCCGCAGTTGCTTGCGTTCGTCAGCCAGGCTCAGGCCGTAGCCGGATTTGATCTCGATGGTGGTGATGCCTTCGGCCAGCATCGCATCCAGGCGTGGCAGGCTGGCCTGGATCAAGGCGGCGTCATCGGCATTGCGGGTGGCGCTGACGGTGGAAACGATGCCGCCACCGGCCTTGGCAATCTGTGCGTAGGTCACACCCTGCAGGCGCTGCTCGAATTCACCTGCGCGATTGCCGGCATAGACCAGATGGGTATGGCAGTCGATCAAGCCCGGGCTGATCCAGCGGCCATTGCAGTCGATGCGGGTATCGGCTTCAAATGCGGGTGCATCCGCTGCCGGGCCGACATGCAGGATGCGGCCATCGCGGGCGGCGACAACACCGTCGCGGATGCTGCCCAGTCCGCCCGAGGCGTCGTCCAGGGTCATCAGGTTGGCGTTGTGCCATAGCGTGTCGCAGCGCATGTCGCTCTCCGTGCCTATTTGTATATACAATAACGGCGACCATCGGAGAGTGTCCAGTGACAACGATCAAGCCAGCCTCAACGGTTCGTTTCCACGCCGCCCAGGCCTTGTTGCCGCAGGGCTGGGCGCAGGATGTGCGCATCGACAGCGTCGCCGGCCGTATCACCGCAGTGGTTGCCGGCGAAACCTGGGACGGCCAATCGCAGCGTCTGGACGTGGTGGTGCCGGGCCTAGGCAATCTGCACAGCCATGCCTTCCAACGGGCGATGGCCGGGCTCACCGAAGTTGGTGGACGCTCGGGCGACAGCTTCTGGAGCTGGCGCGAGCTGATGTATCGCTTCCTGGACCGGCTGGATCCGGACACCTTCCAGGCCATCGCCGCGCAGGCCTATATGGAAATGCTGGAAAGTGGTTTCACCCGCGTCGGTGAGTTCCACTATCTGCACCACACTGAAAACGGTAGTCGTTACGCCGACCACGCCGAAATGTCGGTACGGGTTGCGGCGGCGGCGGATGAGACTGGCCTGGGTCTGACCCTGCTGCCGGTGTTCTATGCGCACAGCGACTTTGGCGGCGCCGCGCCAACGTTGGCGCAGCGGCGCTTTCTGCATGATATCGATGGTTTTGCGCACTTGTTGGAGGGCTGCAAACGGGCGCTTGCAGATACACCAGATGCGGTGCTGGGCCTGGCCCCGCACAGCCTGCGCGCCAGTACCCCGCAGGAATTGCAGGCGCTGGTCGCGCTGGCGCCTGGCCCGATCCATATCCATATTGCCGAGCAGACCCGCGAAGTGGACGCCTGCCTGGCCTGGAGCGGCCAGCGGCCGGTCGAATGGCTGTATGCCAATGCCGCCGTCGATGCGCGTTGGTGTCTGGTGCACGCCACCCACGTCAACAGCGATGAAGTGCGGTTGATGGCGGGCAGTGGTGCAGTGGTTGGGCTGTGCCCGATCACCGAAGCCAACCTGGGTGATGGCCTGTTCCCGATGCGTGACTTCATACAGCTTGGCGGACGCTTCGGCGTTGGCTCCGACTCCAACGTGCTGATCGACGCAGCGGAAGAACTGCGCCTGCTTGAATATGGCCAGCGCCTGCAGCTGCGCGGACGCAATGTTCTCTCACCAGGCGAGCTGTCCAGTGGCCGCTGGCTCTACCAGCAGGCAGGCGAGGGTGGCGCACAGGCATTGGGCGTGCAGGCCGGCCTGAGTGTGGGCGCCGCCGCCGACCTGCTGGAACTCGATGCCCAGCATCCAGCCCTGCTCAAGCGTAGCGGCGACACCTTGCTTGACAGCTGGCTGTTCGCCGCACGTAATGGCGCCCTGCGCAGCGTCTGGCGTAACGGTCGGGCCTTGGTCCGCGATGGTCGCCACGTGAACCGTGATGCGATCAGCGCGCGTTACCGTACCGCGCTTGCGCGGATACTGGGCTAAGGTCGGTCATCGGCCAGACAGCGCCTCTTTCAGGAAACCCGAGTGAAGGGCAAGAAAGCTCCCACCCTCAATCACCGCATCCGCAGTGACATCGAAGGCCGCATTCTCAGCGGCGAATGGGAGCCTGGCTTCCGTATCCCGTTTGAACACGAGTTGATGGAGCAGTACGGCTGCTCGCGGATGACGGTGAACAAGGTGCTCACCGCGTTGGCCGAAAGCGGCATGATCGAACGGCGCCGTCGCGCCGGTTCCTTCGTCGCCCGCCAGCCGCCGCACCTGGAGCAGGTGGCACTGGAAATCCCCGACATCAAGGTGGCGGTCACCGACCGCGGTCACGAATATGGCTTCCAGTTGCTGGAGCGTGCGCACCGCAAGGCCAGGGAAAGTTCCGCCGAAGAGCTGCTCTTGGTCGGTGAGGGCAAGCTGTTGGCGTTGCGTTGCCTGCATCTGGCCGACGGCAAGCCGCTGGCGTTGGAGCGCCGCTTGATCAACCCCGAAGCGGTGCCGGAAACCTTGAAGGTGGATTTCTCCATCCATGCGCCGGGCAGCTGGCTGCTGCAGAACGTGTCATGGACGCGCGGCCAGCACCGCATCAGTGCGGTGGCCGCAACTGCCGATGAAGCTGCATTGCTGCAGGTGCCGGTGGGCACGGCCTGCCTGGTCATCGACCGCCAGACCTGGCGCGGCGAGCTGCCCATCACCTGGGTGCGGCAGATGTTCCTCGGCGACGCCTACGATCTGATTGCCCGTTTCGCGCCGGGCGCACGCTGATTCGGCGCGTCTGTTTCAATCCGTCTGATTCAATCTCCAGCCGGGCCGATGGCCTGGCTGGAAGCTGCTGACTCTCAGATGGTGCTGCACTGCCGCCAGCGCACCGGCTCATCCACGCCGGGGCGCGGGTTGAGCTGCACGCGGGTGGTGCGCAGCGCTGGGTAGCGCTGCAGCTGTTGGCAGATCAGCGGCCACACCTGGGCGTCATCGCCACTGCGTTCCACCGACAGGGTGGAGCGGGTCAACCAGATGCCGCTGACCACGCCGGAAGTGCCGGCCAAGGCTTTTGAAACGGATTGCTGGTAGCGCAGCAAGGTGGCGGCGTCCGGGTCCTGCACAAGGTCGCCCGGGTGGGGGGCGCTCGCTGCGGCGGCGGCAGGCTTGGCTTTGCTGGGTTCAGCCGCAGGCTCGGCTGCAGCTGCCGGTTCGGCAGTTGGTTCGGTGGCAACCTGCGGTGCCGTGGTGATCGGTGCAGCTGCTGGGGAATCTCCTTGCATGGTCATGTAGCCCATGCCGGCCAGCAGGCCCAGGGTGGCCGCCGCCAATCCGGCAATGCCAGTGTGGCGGACCGCTTCGCGGCGGGCGATGCCGGTGACCGTTTCGTGCGCTTCGGTGGGCATGTAGGGCTTGAGCAGCTCCCACAACTGACGCGCATCGATGACTTCGATCGAGTGCTTCTCCGCCTCGGCCAGGCCGTCGCGCTCAACATGACCTTCGGTGATCAGCAGGCCGCCAGCGGCGCCAGTGAGGCTGATCGCCGATGCCAGCTCATGGATTGCACCGGCATCGAACCGATAGGCGCGGCCATGCTTGCACGAGACCAACCAGCGCTGGCCGTCGCGTTGCAGCAGGAAATCGCTGCTGGTGCCGCGGTCGTTGTCTTCGGCATCGGTCAGCGGGTGCAGGTCGCGCTGCTCGGCCATGGCCTGATGCACGATGCGGGAAAACTCGCGCCAGCGCATGCCAGCCAGTGCGGCCAGGCCATGCTGGCGCTCGGTTCGACGGCGGGCGACCAACCACAGGTATGCAGAAGCCAGACCCCACAAGAGCAACGCGAGCAACAGGGCCAGAATCCACGAAAACATCGACATACCTGAAAGCCTAGAGATGGGGCCCAGTCTATCTTCCCTGACGACCGTAAGAGCAGGCTGACTTCGCTTTTTTGAGCTGAAACGGTGAATTAATCGGCGGGTTTGGCCGTCGGCCAGTAATGGCTGTCTGGTATCGCGCGTGCGCCAAAAATGGCCTGGCCGACCCGGACCACGCTGGCGCCTTCCTCGATGGCGATCTCGAAGTCGCCGGACATGCCCATCGACAGCTCATCCAGCCCAATGTGGGCTGGCGCATGCTGGCGCAATCGATCGCGCAACTCACGCAGGCGCACGAAACAGGTCCGCACCTGCGCAGGTTCGGCGGAGAACAGGGCCAAGGTCATCAGGCCGCGCACCCGCAACGCGCCGGAGCGCGGCAAAGCCTGCAGGAAACCGGCGACCGCTTCGGGCGCCAGCCCGTACTTGCTGGCCTCGTTGGAGCTGTTTACCTGCACGAACACGTCCAGCGAGCGGCCTTCGGCCTGCAGGCGACGCTCCAGCGTTTCGGCCAGTCGCAGACTGTCCAAGGCCTGGAATTCGGTGGCGAAACGGGCCACCAGTTTGGCTTTGTTGGTCTGCAGATGGCCGATCACCGACCAGCGCAGGTCGCCCAGATCCTGCATGGCCTCCCATTTGTGGTGGGCCTCCTGCACCTTGTTCTCGCCCAACAGGCGGCAGCCGGCCTGATAGGCCAGGCGCACATGGGCTTCATCGATGGTTTTGCTGACCGGCAGCAGGCGCACGCTGGCCGGATCGCGGCCGACGCGCCTGCAGGCTGCGGCGATGCGCTCGTGGACCAGCGCCAGATTGTGGCGGAAGTCATCCACGCTCTCGGCCCGCGGGTACTGGCCGTGCAGGGCGTGACGGGTCTGGGTGCCGGAATCAGTGTCCGGGTGCGGGGTTTGCATGCTTGCCTCCAGCGATTGCGGCCGCCTGATGCCGTGAGGGCGGCCCGATGAGCAGCGGATTATCGCTTGCTGGCAGGGTTGAAAGCCGGAGGCAGGCCGCCTGGGCAAATCGCAGGCATGAAAAACCCGCCATCCGATGCCGTGAGGGGAGGGAGACTTACGGCGCGGTACTGCTGGCGGGTAGGTTGATTCTTACGCAAGCATTGCTGCTTTGCAACATTACTGATCTTCAGCTTGTTGCCCGTCGTGCGCGGCACGGCTCTCGGCGCGGGTAAGGCGGCGGTTGAGGGCGTCCAGACGATCGTTCAGCGCCTCGATATCCGAGCGCGAGGGGATATCCATGCGCCGCAACACGCTGTGTACCCGGTCTTCGAACGATTTTTCGACCTTGTCCCAGGTGTCGGCGGCGCGCTCACGGGCCTGGCCCAAGGTGTTCTCCACGGTGTCGCGCAGGCTTTCGCCATTGCGCGACTGCTCGCGGGAGCGGGCTTCGGTGTTCTGGCCTTCCTTGACCAGGGTGTCGAACAGTTTGCTGCCCTCGGCCTGTGCCCGCGACAGTGCGCCCAGGCCGGCCAACCAGACCTGTTGGGCCGACTCGGTCACCTTCCTGGTCAAGCGCTCGGCCTGGCCTTGCGCGCCAGCACTGTCGTCTTCGTCTTCCGGGCGTTGCTCGTAGGTGGTCATGACGATGCTCCTATGCGGGGTTGAAGAGTTCAGCCACACCGTAACGGCTTGGCGGCCTGAGTTGTGTGACGGTGCCAGCTCAGCCGAGCTTGTCAGTCAGCACGCGTTGAATTTCGGATTCCACCATGCCCTTCATTGCCGACAGCAGGAAGCCCAGTTCGGCTTTGACCCGCACAGCCCCCGGCAACAGCTCGATGGCACCGTCCACGCCGGAACGGTTGAAGTGCAGCACAGGGCCGTCCCAGCGGGTGACCACGTCGAAGCGTTCCTGCAGCTTCTCGGCGACTTCGGCAATGGCGGTGCGCGCCTTGTCATCGGACAGGGAATGCGGGTGCTGGATATCAATATTTGACATGGCGTGTGGCCTGGACTGCTGTTTGTAAGAAAGATGCGCCATTGTGCGGACCTGCGCGACGTAGTCCAAGCCTCACGTACACCTTCTGCATGACCGGATGACCTGCTAGTCTGCTGCCGGTGCGCACTCTGCAAGTCCATTTCAGTAACCGTCAGCAGCCGGATCAGACATTGATGCCGGGTGTCCAGCGCATTGTGCGCCATGCTTCGGGGCAAGTCCGCTTGGGCGACGGCAGTGTCGGCCCGTTGCTGCTGGCCCAATTCTGTACCGACCAACGCGGGGTCTGGCTGCAGGTTGCCAATGGTGGCCGCGGTATCCACGTCAATGGCCGACCGGTGCGGCGCATGGCGCTGCTGCGGGCTGGTGATTCGGTCTATGCCGATGGTGCCGAAATGCTGCTGCGTGGCGACTGCGAGCAGGAGCCGCATCCGCCGGAAGCCCCGAATGATGGTGGCGAAGACCTGCGGGTGCTGTTGCGCGGGGTAGGCGGGCGCCATCACGGACGCAGCTTTACCTTGGACAAGGCGCGCGTGGTCGGCAGTGATCCGGCCAGCGACATTCTCATTGACGACCCGGCCTTCGCCGAGCGTCATGCCCGGTTCGAGCGGCACGGCGACAAGGTGCTGCTGCGCGATCTGGGCTCGGCCGACGGAAGCCAGGTCAACGGTGTAGGCACGCGCCATTGCTGGCTGCAGGCTGGCGACCAGGTAGTGTTCGAAGGCAACCACCGCTTTGTGCTGGAGATTCCGCTGGGCCCGGTCTCGGCGAGCGTGGCATTCCCGCTCGAGGACGATGACGAGCCGGTTGCACGCAAGCCATCCACGCTGGCACCGGCAAAGCCCAGGCTGCCGCGGCGCTGGCCGTGGCTGCTGCTCAGCGCCTTGCTGCTCGGTGCGGCCATCAGTGCCTTGCTGTTGTTTGGCGCACGCTGAGCCCTGGCTTCAGCAGCCGTGAAGCCGATGTCCGTACAGGGTTGAAACCACGGCCCGGAATGGGTGCAGATGCAACCTTTTCCAGATGACCCAAGGCTGCTGCGCTGCGGCATACTAGGGATTCTGCTCAACAGGTGTGACATGACGCGCGCATTCAATTTCAGTGCCGGCCCTGCGACATTGCCGGAATCGGTCCTGCGCCAGGCGCAGGCGGAGATGTTGGAATGGAATGGCGTAGGCGCGTCCATTGTCGAGATCAGTCATCGCAGCGCCGATTTCATGGCCGTGGCCGCCGAGGCCGAGGCTGATCTGCGCCGCCTGATCGGGATTCCCGACGACTACGCCGTGCTGTTCCTTGGTGGCGGCGCGACCACCCAGCAGGCATTGCTGCCGTTGAACTTCGCCAGCCCGGGCCAACGCGTGGACTACGTGGTCAGTGGCCACTGGGGCAAGACCGCGGTCAAGCAGGCCCAACCCTATGTCGACGTGAACATCGCTGCGAGCGGTGAGGCCAGTGGCTACCGTGATATCCCGGCGCGCTCGCAATGGCAGCTGTCGGACGACGCGGCCTATGTGCATATCACCGCCAACGAAACCATTCACGGCATCGAGTTCCGCGATGTACCGGATGTGGGTGGCGTGCCGTTGATCGCCGACTTCAGCTCCTCGATTGCTTCAGAACCGATCGATGTGTCGCGCTACGGCGTGATCTATGCCGGCGCACAGAAGAACCTGGGCCCGGTAGGCATTGCCGTGGTCATCATCCGCCGTGACCTGCTGGAGCGTGCCGGCCAGCCGCGTGCCGATATCTTCGACTACCGCTCGCATGTCGCACGTGATTCGATGTTGAACACGCCGCCGACCTGGAACTGGTACCTGGCTGGATTGATGTTCAAGTGGATGCTCGCCCAGGGCGGTGTGGAAGCCTTTGCCAAGCTCAGCCTTGCCAAGTCCTCGGCGGTGTATGACGCCATTGATGGCTCTGGCGGCTTTTATCGCAACGAAGTGGCTGCGGCCGTGCGTTCGCGGATGAACATCCCGTTCTTCCTGCCCAGTGAAGAGCTCAATGCCCGCTTTGTCAGCGAGTCCAAGGCTGCCGGCCTGCTGGCGCTGAAGGGCCACAAGGCGGTCGGCGGCATCCGTGCTTCGCTGTACAACGCCATGCCGCTGGAAGGGGCACAGGCGCTGGCAGCATTCATGCGTGACTTCCAGCAGCGCAACGGTTGAACCAATCCCGCCGTGCGCACTGCGCCGGCCAGTAACAGGTAGACGATTCCATGGCGACCAAGCCAAGCAAGACCGCCAGCAAGGCCAAGCCGGCCACCGCAGCCAAACCTGCCGCCAAGAAAGCTGCGAGCAAGCCTGCTGCGGCCAAGAAGACCGCCGCCAGCAAGAAAACGGTCACCGAGACCCTGGCCGTCGCCAAGCCGGTACTGTCGGATGTGCGCGCCAAGATCGACCAGATCGACCGCAGCATCCAGGCCTTGATTGCCGAGCGGGCAAACTTCGCCCATCAGGTAGGCAAGGCCAAGGGCAAGCTCGCGGCAGCCGTTGACTACTACCGACCGGAGCGCGAAGCACAGGTGTTGCGGATGGTGGTCGATCGCAACGAGGGTCCGCTCAGCGACGAAGTGCTGGTGCATGTGTACCGCGAAATCATGTCGGCCTGCCTGGCCCAGCAGGAGCCGTTGAAGATCGGCTATCTCGGCCCTGAAGGCTCGTTCACCCAGCAGGCTGCGCACAAGCACTTTGGCCGTTCGGCACTGGGCCTGCCCTTGGCCAATATCGAAGAGATCTTCCAGGAAGTGGAAAACGGCAACGCCGATTTTGGCGTGGTGCCGGTGGAGAATTCCGGGCAGGGCACGATCCAGATCACCCTGGACATGTTCCTGACCTCCAACCTCAAGATCTGCGGTGAAGTCGAGTTGCGCGTACAGCAGTACCTGCTGTCACGCACCGGCCGGATTGAAGACATCGAGCGCATCTACGCGCATCCGCAGGCCTTCATGCAGACCTCGGCGTGGTTGCGGGCGAACCTGCCCAAGACCGAAAAGGTGCCGGTTTCCAGCAACTCCGAAGGTGCCCGTCGCGCCCGCAACGCGGAAGACGCGGCGGCGATTGGTGGCGAGAGTGCGGGGCATGTCTATGGCTTGAAGAAGGTGGTGACCAAGCCAATCCAGAACGACGCCGACAACACCACGCGTTTCCTGGTGATTGGCCGCCAGCTGTTCCCTTCCTCGGGCCATGACCGCACTTCGGTGCTGGTCTTCATCCACGACAAGCCGGGCGCGCTGTTCGATGTACTCAGCCCGTTCGCCCGCCACGGCATCAGCATGAACCGCATCGAGTCGCGGCCGTCGCATCAGGCCAAGTGGGAATACGGCTTCTTCATCGACCTGGCCGGCCATATCGAAGACGAATCGATGCAGGCCGCGCTGGCCGAATTGAAGGCGCATTCGGCGCAGATCAAGGTGCTCGGCTCCTATCCGGTCGCTGTGCCGTGAGTTTCGAGCCCCTCTCCCGGCGGGAGAGGGGTTGGGGTGAGGGTTGGCTGGCCGAGAGTCTTCAATTCGCTGCAGCCATGTGCTCCCGCACCCTCATCCGCCCTTCGGGCACCTTCTCCCGGAGGGAGAAGGGTTTGCTGACGCGCTCCTGGCGCACTGAATACTAGAGAGACCGCATGAGTTCCCAGCCCTACTGGATTGCACGCAAAGGTTCCGCCCTGCAGGGCACGCTCGCCATTCCTGGCGACAAGTCGGTGTCGCACCGTTCGGTGATGTTCGCCGCGCTGGCCGATGGTGTATCGCATATCGATGGTTTTCTGGAAGGCGAGGACACCCGCGCCACCGCGCACATCTTCGAGCAGATGGGCGTGCGTTTTGAAACCCCGTCGGCGTCACAGAGAATCGTCCACGGCGTCGGCGTGGATGGCTTGAAGGCGCCGCAGGGCGAGTTGGACTGCGGCAATGCCGGTACCGGCATGCGCCTGCTGGCAGGCCTGTTGGCCGCGCAGCCGTTCGACACCACGCTGGTCGGCGACGCGTCCTTGTCCAAGCGGCCGATGCGTCGGGTGACCGGGCCGCTGGCGCAGATGGGCGCACGCATCGACACCCAGGAAGATGGCACGCCGCCGCTGCACATTCATGGCGGGCAGTCGCTGCAGGGCATCGATTACGAACTGCCGGTGGCCAGTGCGCAGGTGAAATCGGCGGTGCTGTTGGCCGGCCTGTATGCGCAGGGCGAAACCTCGGTGGTCGAGCCGCATCCGACCCGTGACTACACCGAGCGCATGCTGCGCGCGTTCGGCGTGGAGATCGAGTTCGAGCCGGGCAAGGCGCGTCTGCGCGGTGGCCAGCGCCTGCGCGCGACCGATATTTCGGTGCCGGCAGATTTCTCGTCCTCGGCATTCTTCATTGTTGCCGCCAGCATCATTCCCGGCTCCGAAGTGCGCCTGCGTTCGGTTGGCTTGAACCCGCGTCGCACCGGCCTGCTGGCGGCGCTGCGATTGATGGGTGCGGACATCAGCGAAGAAAACCACGCCGAGCACGGCGGCGAGCAGGTCGCCGACCTGGTCGTGCGCTACGCCCAACTGAAGGGTGCGGAAATTCCGGAGGCGCTGGTGCCGGACATGATCGACGAATTCCCGGCCTTGTTCGTGGCCGCCGCCGCCGCCGAAGGCCAGACTGTGGTACGCGGCGCGGCCGAGCTGCGGGTGAAGGAGTCTGATCGTCTTGCGGCGATGGCGACCGGACTGCGTGATCTGGGCCTGCGCGTGGATGAAACCGACGATGGCGCGACCATTTTCGGTGGCCCACTGGGTAGCGGTACCATCGAAAGCCATGGCGACCACCGTATCTCGATGGCCTTCGCCATTGCTGGCCAACTGAGCACCGGCGAAGTGCGCATCAATGATGTCGCCAATGTGGCGACTTCGTTCCCGGGCTTCGACAGCCTGGCCAGTGGTGCCGGCTTCGGACTCAGCGCCCGGTCCTGAACTCCACCGGCACCTGCACCACGCTGTTGATGGCGCGTCCGTCCCGCATCGCGGGCTGGAAGCGCCATTGCTGCAGCGCTGCGATGGCAGCCTGATCCAGGGCTGGGTCAATGCCGCCCTCGTGTCCGATCACCGCGGCTTGGCTGACCTTGCCGTTGGCATCCACCTGCAGGCGCACGATCACATCGCCTTCGACGCCGGCATTCAGCGCGGCAGCGGGGTAATCCGGGGTTGGATTGCTGGCCAGCGGCTCAGCGTCACGATTGCCGGCAACGCTGACCACCGAGGTGGTATCGGCCGTGGTGATGGATACCGGCCCAGCAGCCGCAGGCGTCTGCAGGGTGTGGTAGCCCAACAGGCTGAAGATGCTCACTACCGCCAGCGCAAGCAGACCCCACAGCCAAGCTGCGGCAACGCCATGCGGGCGTGCGGAAGCTGGTTGGTGGGTTGAGCTGTGCTGGTGGGGGATGCTGGACATCGACATGTTGGCTCTGCGTAACGTCTACGCAGCAAGTCTGGTCCTGCACTCCCAAACGGCGAATGACTTTTTGCATGAACCGGCCCCCTCGGGGAGCCTGGGTTCAGTTTAGGGCGTCGGTTTGAAGTCGAAGGGGATTTCCAGGCTGCCCTGCATGGGCTGGCCATTGCTTTGCGCCGGCTGGAAACGCCAGTTGCGTACCGCTTCCTGGGCGGCGCGATCCAGATCGCGCGAGCCGCTGCGCTGGATCAACCGCACATCCAGGGGCGCGCCGCTGGCATCGACATCCACATGCACGATCACCGTGCCGCTTTCACCACGGCGCAAGGCCGCAGCAGGGTATTCCGGGGCAGGGCTCTGGCCGGGCAGGGGCACAGGCTGATCGCTGGGGGCGGTGGCAGGCGCTGGCGCTGCGGGCGCGGTATCGACGGGTGCGGCTTCGGCGATGGGTTGCGGTGGCGGGGCTGGCGCGGTCTCCACCAGTTCCGGGGTTTCTTCCACGGGTTCCGGGCGCGCATCGGGCATGTCGCTGGCACCGGCGCCGGCGGGCAGTGGCGCCGGCAATGGCGCCAGTACGGCGCTGTTGGCCTGCGGCTGGGCCGGATCGGCACGGTAGAGTTCATTGTCGCGGCGGGCATTGAGCCAGACCACCAGAAACAGCAGTACGCCAACGCCGAAGGCGATGCCGGCTATCTTCAAGCTGCTGCGGGGCAGGTGAAAAGTGAAGTTCTGGTCGGAGCGGGAGCTTGGGGCGGACATGGTCTTGACCGTGTGGATCAGGTCGATTCTTGCACAGGAAAGGTGAATCACGCGGCAGACAGGCGCAGTTCGCGCGATAATCTACAACTCACACCCGTACACAGTGCCCAGCCATGCTTGATCCAGCCCTTCTTCGCCAGCAGCCCGCCGAACTTGCCGAACGCCTGCGCAGTACGCGCGGCTACGTGCTGGATGTGGCCGCCTTCGAATCGCTGGAGGCTGACCGCAAGCGCATCCAGGTGCGTACCCAGGAACTGCAGAGCCTGCGCAACAGCCGTTCCAAGTCGATCGGCCATGCCAAGGCCAAGGGCGAGGACGTGTCGGCGATCATGGCCGAAGTGGCCGCGTTCGCTGATGAGCTGAAGAGCTCCGAGGCCCAGCTCGATGTGCTGCGTGAGCAGATCGAAACCCTGTCGATGGGTATCCCGAACCTGCCCGCCGCCGATGTGCCGGCCGGCAAGGATGAGAGCGACAACGTCGAGCAGCTGCGCTGGGGTACCCCGCGCGAATTCGATTTCCCGGTGCTCGACCATGTTGAGCTGGGTGCCCGCAACAACGGTCTGGATGCGGAAACCGCAGCCAAGCTGTCCGGCGCGCGCTTCACCGTGCTGCGTGGTTCGATCGCGCGCCTGCACCGTGCGCTGGGCCAGTTCATGCTCAACCTGCACAGCAACGAGCATGGCTACGAAGAAACCAATGTGCCGGTGCTGGTCAACGCCGACTCGCTGCGTGGCACCGGTCAGCTGCCCAAGTTCGAGGAAGACCTGTTCAAGACCGCGTTGGGCGAATCCACGCGCTACCTGATCCCGACCTCGGAAGTGCCGCTGACCAACATCGTCCGCGACGAGATCATCGACGCCGAGCGTCTGCCGCTGCGCATGACCGCGCACTCGATGTGCTTCCGCTCCGAAGCCGGCAGCGGTGGCCGCGATGTCCGCGGCATGATCCGCCAGCATCAGTTCGAGAAGGTGGAACTGGTCAGCATCTGCACCGCCGAAGACAGCGATGCCGAGCACCAGCGCATGACCGGTTGCGCCGAAGCCGTGCTGCAGAAGTTGGGCCTGCCGTACCGCAAGGTGTTGCTGTGCACCGGTGACATGGGCTTCTCGGCGATCAAGACCTACGATCTGGAAGTCTGGCTGCCGTCGCAGCAGACCTACCGGGAGATCTCCTCGTGCTCGAACTGTGGCGACTTCCAGGCGCGCCGCATGCAGGCACGCTGGCGCAACCCCAATGGCAAGCCGGAGCTGGTGCACACCCTCAACGGCTCGGGCGTGGCGGTGGGCCGGGCGATGATCGCGGTGATGGAGAACTACCAGAACGCCGACGGCTCGATCACCATTCCTGAAGTGCTGCGCCCGTACATGGGTGGCGCTGAACGCATCGCCTGAGCGTGGGCTGTGTAGTGCCGAGCCATGCCCGGCAGCGGCCTGCCCGATAACGCTTCGACGCTCCTGCCTACAAAACCCCTGATTCTTGTGGGAGCGGTGTAAACCGCGAAGCTCGATCAGCTGGAATTGCAGCAAAGCCCGCAATCGCAAAGATTCCGGGCTTCGCGGCTGACGCCGCTCCCACAAAGGCAAGCTGCTGGTGCCTCTGTAGTGCCGAGCCATGCTCGGCAGAGGCCTTCCCGATAGCGCTTCAAGTGCCCACGCCCCAATGCCGCAAAGCGGCTCCACCTTGTGGGAGCGGTGTAAACCGCGAAGCCGGGGGCTGAAATCGCGAGGAAATCCCTGGCCGCACGGCTTGTCAGCTTCGCGGCTGACGCCGCTCCCACAAAAAAAGCACGCCGCTCCCGGACGCTGCGCCCTTCAAAAATGAATGGGCGTCTGCAGCGCTTGGCAATCAGCACCCTGAACCTTCAATCAGGACTGTTTAGGGCCTGATTTGTAAATACAGGACAAAGGTGATTAAATTTGCAGGTTCGTTCTAATAGTGGGCTCAATCCATGCAGGACCTCAACGACCTCTACTACTTCGCCATGGTGGTCGACCACGGCGGCTTTGCAGCTGCCGAGCGCGCATTGGGCATCCCCAAATCACGTCTGAGCCGACGCATCAGCCAGCTTGAGACCGATCTCGGTGTTCGCCTGCTGCAGCGCTCAACGCGCCGTTTTGCAGTTACTGATGTCGGCATGAGCGTGCATCGGCATGCGCAGACCATGCTGGCCGAAGCGCAGGCAGCGCGTGAAGTGGTGGACCGGCTCAGCGCCGAACCTCGCGGGCTGGTACGCGCCAGCGTGCCGGTGTCGCTGGCGCAGATGCAGTTGCCGAAACTGCTGCCGAAGTTCCTCGAGCAATACCCGAAAGTGCGGCTGCAGCTGAACATCAGCAACCGCCGTGTCGACATCATCAACGAAGGTTACGACGTGGCCCTGCGGGTTCGTTCGCGTCTGGATGATGACGGCAGCCTGGTGATGCGCAGCTTCGGCCAGGTACAGGAACTGCTGGTGGCCAGCCCGGCCTATCTGGACCGGGCAGGGCGGCCGGCCTCGCCGGAAGACCTGGGCAATCACGTCACCTTGAGCATCAGCGAAGATGAAGCGCGGCAGCGCTGGGAGCTGCATGGGCCGGGCGGCGAGGTGCGGCGGGTGGAGCTGCAACCGCGTGTGGCTGGCTTTGATTTCCCGTTGCTGCAGGCCATGGTCAAGGATGGTTTCGGTATCACCATGCTGCCAGAAACCGTATGCGCCGAAGCCGTGCGCAATGGCGAGCTGGAGGTTGTACTGCCGGACTGGTCGTTGCCGCAGGGCATCTGCCATGCCGTGTTTGCCTCGCGACGGGGCTTGCTGCCGGCGGTGCGGGTGTTCATCGACTTCCTGGCCGAACACCTGCCGACCGAGCTGGAAGCCTCGCGCCTGCACTGTGGCGGTGCCTGCGAGCGGGCCAAGGAGAAGATCCGCGCCTCGATGGCCGGATCGTTGGCAATCGAAGCGGGTTGAACAAAAACGCCCGCAGGCATGCGAGAATGCGCGCCCCGGAGGTTTGTCCGGGGCAGTAGTACGTTACGGGCAGATGGCCGAGCGGTTTAAGGCACCGGTCTTGAAAACCGGCGAAGGGTTAAACCTTCCGTGGGTTCGAATCCCACTTTGCCCGCCAGATATTCAGAAAAGCCGCTGTCACCAGCGGCTTTTCTGTGCGCAGGGGAACGTTTCAGCCCGGCAGCCGGGCTGAAGTGACACCGGTATTGCTCGGTCGCGACAGTTCCGCTGGTAACATGAACACGGCTTGGGGGAGCCGCGCGCCCGGGCATGCGTGGGTCTGCCGCGGTATCACCTTCAAGCGTCCGCGTTGGGATCCATGGATTTACGAAAACTGATTTTGGTGCTCACGTTGATCGGAGCACTGGTGCCGTTCGCCAATACGTTCTATGCCGGATACACGGTGCAGCGTCAGCAGCTGATGGATACCACGCTGGACGGCAACTACGCCTACGCCAACAAGCTGGCCAAGAGCACCGAGGACTTCCTGCAGGCATCACAGCTGCAGCTTGCCTACACCGCCCAGCTGCTGGCGATGAAAATGGATGATGTCTCCCAGCTGGGAGAGGAAGCAGCGCGCCTGCGCATGATGAGCAAGAGCTTCAACTCCATCACCATCTTCGATGCCAGCGGTATGGTGTTGGCGACCTCGCCTGAAACCATGGGTCTGCAGGGGCGGGTGCTCAACAGCGAAGCGGTGAAGACCGCTCTGCGCGAGAAGCGACCGCTGATCAGCGCCCCATACCAGTCGGCCACAGGTAATTTCATCGTCTTCATCAATCACCCGATTGTGTCCACATCTGGCCGCTATCTGGGTGCGGTCGGTGGCGCGATCTACCTGCAGAAAGAGAACATTCTCGACCGCCTGCTCGGCCAGCATTTCTATGTCGACGGTTCCTACCTGTTCGTGGTCGACAAGCAGAAACGCATCATCTATCACCCCAATCCGGACCGGATCGGTGATTTCGTGGAAAAAAACGTTGTGGTCGACCGCGTCGCGGCCGGCCAGGCGGGCAAAGGCCATACGGTCAACTCACAGGGCGTGAAAATGCTGGCTGGCTATGCACCCGTAGCCTCGACTGGCTGGGGCATCGTCGCCCAGCGCCCCGAAGAGGTCACGCTTGCGCCCTTGACCCAGCTGATGCAGAGCACCCTGTACAGGGCGCTGCCGGCGACGATCCTGACCTTGATCCTGGTGCTGTGGAGCGCGCGCTTGATCTCGCGTCCACTGCGTCTGTTGGCCGATGGCGCGCGCAACATGGAAGATCCGTCCTCTGCCAAGGATATCCGCTCGGTGAAGTCGTGGTACTTCGAGTCACGCGAACTCAAGAAGGCCTTGTTGATCGGTGTTGATGCTATCCACAAGAGCTTCAGCAAGCTGCGTGAGGACACCACCACCGATCCGCTGACCAAGTTGGGCAACCGGCGTCGGCTGGATGAAGCGCTGGCGAACTTCGAGAGCCAGGGCAATACGTTCTCGGTCATCTCGATCGATATCGATCACTTCAAGAAGATCAACGACAGCCACGGACATGACGTTGGCGATGCTGCCTTGCAACAGCTTGCCCAGCGCATGCGTGAAGCCTGTCGTGCCTATGATGTGCCGCTGCGTGTCGGAGGCGAGGAGTTCCTGATCCTGCTGCCTTCGACTACCACGGCAACGGCGACGCAGGTAGCCGAACGTCTGCGGGTAGCAGTGGAGGAGATGAAGATCGCCAAGGTCGGCGCAATCACGATTTCGCTGGGTGTTGCCAACTGGCCGCAGAGCAGTTTCGAGATCGGAGCGGTGCTGAAGGCTGCCGATGAGATGCTGTACGCATCCAAGCGCGGCGGCAGGAACCGGGTTTCGGTACAGCAACGCGAGAATGTTGTGGCTCCGTAGAGTCAGGTTGCTTGTTCGGAGGATGTGGCCAGGCGGTGATTGGTCGCAATGTGGTTCGTTCATGCATTTGTGGTGCGCGGGATCTGATGCCGGGCCGCGGGCATTGGATTTTTGTGGGAGCGGTGTAAACCGCGAAGCAAGCGGGTCATGAGATGTCACTGGCGGCAAGGGTCGAACGAGGTCACCTTCGCGGCTTACGCCGCTCCCACGGATAGATGCCTTGCGCGGGCGCCACCTTTTGGGCTGTTGTAAAAAGCATCACGGCTTCAGCTGGCTTTGGGGGGCGGAGCAGAAGGCGGCAGCCGACAGTCATCTGCGTTACCCTTGCGCCGCTTCCATCCTTGTATTCCCTGCATGCCCCAGATTGATCCAGCCCTCAGCGACGAACATTGGATGCGCCAGGCGCTGGCGCTGGCCGATCGCGCGCAGCGTGAGTTCGATGAAATCCCGGTTGGAGCAGTGCTGGTAGGCGCCGATGGCGCGCTGTTGGGTGAGGGCTGGAACCTCAATATCGCCAGCCACGATCCAAGTGCGCATGCCGAAATCGTGGCGATGCGCCAGGCCGGCAAGGCCCTTGGCAACCACCGTCTGATCGGCAGTACCCTGTACGTGACCCTGGAGCCCTGCGCGATGTGCGCGATGGCGTTGGTGCATGCGCGTATCGCGCGGGTAGTGTTCGCTGCGACCGATCCCAAGACCGGTGCCTGTGGCAGCGTGTTCGATCTGCTCACCGACCCGCGCCACAACCATCGTGTGCAGGTGCAGGGCGGGGTACTGGCACAGGAGGCCAGCCTGCGCCTGACCAATTATTTCCGGGCCAAGCGTGGTCGCCCGCTGCTCACTCCCGGCGATCTTTGACATAGCTCCCACCTTTGGCGGGGGTATCATGTGCGCTTCGATATTCTGGTCGGCCGGTGTTTTGACTGGCGGCCCCAAGCACGAGGCGGCACATGGCGGACAACAGCGCAGGCAATGATCGGTTGATCTGGATAGACCTGGAAATGACCGGTCTGGATACGGACAACGATTCCATCATCGAGATTGCAACCGTCGTCACCGACGGCCAGCTCAACGTGTTGGCCGAAGGCCCTGAGTACGCCATCAACCATTCCTTGGCCACGCTGGAAGCGATGGACGAGTGGAACCGCAACCAGCACCAGCGCTCTGGCCTGTGGCAGCGGGTGCTGGACAGCAGCACCACGCTGGGCCAGGCCGAAGCCAGGACCATTGCCTTCCTGCAGGATTGGATCAAGGCGGGTGCTTCGCCGATGTGCGGCAATTCGATCTGCCAGGATCGGCGCTTCCTGCACCGGCAGATGCCGCGGCTGGAGAAGTACTTCCATTACCGCAACCTGGACGTCTCCACCATCAAGGAGTTGTCCAAACGCTGGTCGCCGACGGTCGCTGCCGGGGTGAGCAAGACGTCCAGCCACACCGCGCTCAGTGATGTGCACGATTCCATTGCCGAGCTGCGGCACTACCGACAGTTCATGGGCGTGCTGGCGGGTTTGCCGGAAGCCGGCTGAACGCAATGAACGAGATTGCCCTTCGTCTGCACGACAACGCGCAGGACCTGGCTGATCTGGAGCGTGCGGTGGGTTTGCTGGAATCGCCGACGCTTACCGCCAAGATGGCCAACCTGATCGGTGGGCCCTTGGAGTTCGCCGTGCGCAAGCTGCCCACGGCGGTGTCCTCGCGCATCCAGGGCGTCACCGAGGCTGCCTTGTACAAGGCAGCGCAGACGGCGCTGTGGACGATGGACAACAAACAACCCGGCAAGCCGGCGTCGCCGCGTTTGCACAAGCTGGCAGCGGCCGCTTCCGGTGCGCTGGGCGGAGCGGGGGGCTTGCCGGCATTGGCGATCGAGTTGCCGCTGTCGACCACCATCATCATGCGCGCGGTAGCCGATGTCGCACGCAGTGAGGGTTTCGACCTGAACGAAATGGCGACCCGGCAGGCTTGTCTGGAGGTGTTCGCACTGGGTGGCAATTCCGGCCAGGACGACGCCAGTGAGACCGGTTATTACCTCGCGCGAGGTTTCACCACCGAGGTGATGCGGCACCTGTCGGCCGAATTGGCAGGCAGCGCAGTCAGCGGCAGTCATGGGGTGCTGCTCGGGCTGGGCCCGAAAGAAGCCGGCAAGTGGCTGGCCAGGATCGTGGAGAAGATCGCCGCGCGCTTTGGCGTAGTGGTATCGGAGAAGTTTGTCGCGCAGGCAGTGCCGGTGATCGGCGCGGTGGCTGGCGCTACCTTGAACACCATGTTCACTGCCTACTACCAGGACATGGCGCGTGGGCATTTCATCATCAAGCGGCTGGAGTCGAAGTACGGCTTCGACACGGTGCGGCTGGCTTACGGCGGGCTTACCGGTCGTCTGCGTCTTTGATGTTGGATTCCCCGCGCTGGTGGTTCGTCAAGGCTCGCCTTCACCTGCTGCGAAGCCCATTCTGGCTAGCCTGAGTCCTTCCTACGGAGCGAGGTTGTCATGAGTCATTACAAGATCGCGGTTTTCGTCGGTAGTCTGCGCAAGGAATCCATCAACCGGCGGTTGGCACTGGCGCTGGAGAAGCTGGCAGGGGATCGGGTCAAATTTGACTACATCCAGATCGGCGATATCCCGCTCTACAACCAGGATCACGATAGCCAGTTCCCGGCGCAGGGCACACGCATGAAGAACCAGGTGCGTGCCGCCGATGCGGTGCTGTTCGTCACCCCTGAATACAACCGCTCGATTCCCGGTGTGCTGAAGAATGCCATCGACACGGCCTCGCGCCCTTACGGCGACAACGCCTTTGCCGGCAAACCCGCGGCAGTGGTTGGCGCCTCGATCGGTGCCATTGGCAGTGCCCTGGCCCAGCAGCACCTGCGCAATGTGCTGGTGTTCGTCGATCTGGCGGTGATGCCGCAACCGGAGGCCTTCCTGCACTTCAAGGACGGGTTGATCGAAGCCGACGGCAGCATCAGCAATGAGGGCACACGCCAGTTCCTGCAGGGCTTTGTCGACAAGTTCCTGGCCTGGATCGAGCGCCAGCACCAGGCCTGAGGGTACCGTCGGCAGGGCGGCGCAGATGCTGCTCATGCGATAATCCGCACCCGGCGCTGCAATGGCGTCGGGTGCTTGTTTCTGTATGCCAGCCCAACCCCACGCCCATGCAGGCTTGGGTTGTGGACAGGTTATCCACAGACTTGTACGTATCCCGGTGGGCAATGCCCACCTACCATGGCCGCACGGCCTTATTGCAGGAATAACGCTTTTCATGTCCGCCCGTACTGGTTTCCGTTCCGACCGCGACCGCGGTGACCGCAATGACCGCTCTGATCGCAGCGAGCAGCGCATCGATGCCTTGCGCGTGCCTCCTCATTCGGTAGAAGCCGAGCAGGCCGTGCTGGGTGGCCTGATGCTGGCGCCCGAGGCCTATGACCGGGTCAACGAGGCGCTGACCGACAAGGACTTCTACCGGCGCGACCACCAGCTGATCTACCGCGCGATCCGCGAGCTGTCCGAGCGCGATCGTCCGTTCGATGCGGTGACCCTTGGTGAATGGTTCGAGTCGCAGGGCAAGCTGGACATGGTCGGCGATGGCGCCTACCTGATCGAACTGGCCAGCACCACGCCGTCGGCGGCGAATATCAGCGCCTATGCCGAGATCGTGCGCGACAAGGCGGTGCTGCGGCAGTTGATCCAGGTTGGCACCGATATCGTCAATGATGGTTTCCAGCCCGAAGGCCGGGACAGCGCCGAACTGCTGCAGACCGCCGAGAAGTCGGTCTTCGCAATCGCCGAACAGGGCGCGCGCGGTCGCACCGACTTCGTGGCCATGCCGGGCGCATTGAAGGATGCGTTCGAGGAGCTGCGCAACCGTTTCGAGAACGGCGGCAACATCACCGGCCTGCCGACCGGTTACAACGATTTCGATGCGATGACGGCGGGCCTGCAGCCCACCGACCTGATCATCCTGGCCGCGCGTCCAGCCATGGGCAAGACCACCTTCGCCTTGAACATCGCCGAATACGCGGCGATCAAGTCGAAGAAGGGCGTGGCGGTATTCTCGATGGAAATGTCGGCATCGCAGCTGGCGATGCGTTTGATCTCGTCCAATGGCCGCATCAACGCCCAGCGCCTGCGTACCGGCCAGCTTGAGGACGAGGACTGGAGCCGCGTCACCGGCGCCATCCGCATGCTGAAGGAAACCAAGATCTTCATCGACGATACGCCGGGCGTGTCGCCGGAAGTGCTGCGTTCCAAGTGCCGCCGCCTCAAGCGCGAACACGACCTTGGCCTGATCGTCATCGACTACCTGCAGCTGATGAGCGTGCCGGGCAACAGCGAGAACCGCGCGACCGAAATTTCGGAAATCTCGCGCTCGCTCAAGGGCCTGGCCAAGGAGCTGCACGTGCCGGTGATTGCGCTGTCGCAGCTCAACCGCTCGCTGGAAACCCGTACCGACAAACGCCCGGTGATGGCCGACCTTCGCGAATCCGGCGCTATCGAGCAGGATGCGGACATGATCGTCTTCATCTACCGCGACGATTACTACAACAAGGAAAATTCGCCGGACAAGGGCCTGGCCGAGATCATCATCGGCAAGCACCGTGGTGGTCCCACCGGTTCGTGCAAATTGAAGTTCTTCGGCGAGTACACCCGCTTTGACAACCTGAGCCACGATTCGGTCGGTTCGTTCGAATAAGCCGGAGCTGCTGCATGTCCATCGCCATTGTCTGGTTCCGCCGTGATCTGCGGCTGCGTGACAACCCGGCATTGCAGGCCGCGATCGAGGCTGGTCACCAGATAGTGCCGGTCTACATCCATGCGCCGCAGGAAGAGGGCGCATGGGCGCCGGGAGCCGCCTCGGACGCCTGGTTGTATCACTCTCTGCAGCAGCTCGACGCGCAGTTGCGCGCCATCGGGTCGGTCTTGGTGCTGCGCAATGGCGACAGCATGGCGCAGCTGCAGGCGTTGATTGCTGAAAGCGGCGCCGAGGCGATTTACTGGAATCGCAAGTACGAACCTGCCACGCAGCCGCGTGATGCAGCGATCAAGCGTGGCCTGCGCGAGCAGGGACTGCAGGTGGAAAGTCACAACGGGTATCTGCTGTTCGAGCCATGGGAATTGGCGACGTTGCAGGGCGGGCCGTACAAGGTATTCACCCCATTCTGGCGCAACGCGCTGACCCGCTGGCGGCTGCCTGCCTTGTCCGAGGCACCGCGGAGCTTGAGTGCAGTCACACTGCCGGGTCTGCCGTTGCAGGCCTTGCGCCTGCAGCCGCGGTTGGGCTGGGATGCCGGCTTCTGGGAGCACTGGCAGCCGGGCGAGGCGGGCGCACAGGAAGCGCTGGAAGTATTTGCCGAAGGCGCACTCAATGGCTACCGCGAGCAGCGCGACTTGCCGGACCGTGCCGGCACATCGCTGCTGTCGCCACACCTGCATTTCGGCGAGATCGCACCGTGGCGTATCGCCCATACGCTGGAAGGCATGCGCAGCGCCGGCCGTGATGCGGATATCGATGGCTATATCCGCCAGCTGGGGTGGCGCGAGTTCTCCTGGCATCTGCTGCATCATTTTCCGCAGACCAGCGACGTCAATCTCAATCCGCGCTTCGAGGGTTTTGCCTGGGAGCCGGCGCAGCCGGAGATGCTGGCAGCATGGCAGCAAGGCCGTACCGGTATTCCCATCATCGACGCGGGCATGCGCGAGCTGTGGGCGACTGGCTACATGCACAACCGCGTGCGGATGCTGGTGGGCAGTTTTCTGTGCAAGCACATGCGCATGCACTGGAAAGAGGGCGCACGCTGGTTCTGGGACACACTGGTGGATGCCGATCTTGCCAACAACAGCATGGGCTGGCAGTGGATCGCCGGTACCGGCGCGGACGCTGCGCCGTATTTCCGCGTGTTCAACCCGGTGACGCAGGCGCAGAAATTTGATCCCAATGCGCGCTATATCAGCCGCTGGGTCCCTGAGCTGGCAGCATTGCCGCTGAAGGCGCGGTTCGCGCCATGGCAGTTCCCGCAGCTGTTGGCTGCGCATGCGCCAAGCTACCCGGTCCAGCCCTTGGTGGACCTTGCGCAGGGCCGCGATGCGGCCTTGGCCGCGTACCAGCGTTGTCGCTGACACTGGCTTAACGTGCAAGACAGTTAGATGAATGGATACCCGTGGTGCGGGTATGAGCTCATGCAGGTAATGCTTCGCGATGTTTATGCTTGCCCGGCAAATCGACGCGGCCAGTCCGGCCTATCAGGAGACTCAGATGACCACCCTTACTGTTGTTCGTAATCTTTCCGTTGGCTTGGTGGCGGCAGCCGTCCTCTCGGCCTGTGCTACCGGTGGCTCGTATGTGCAGCAGGACCAGTACGGCAATCAGACCCAGCAGCAGAACAAGACCGGCAAGGGCGCGTTGATCGGCTCGGCCATCGGTGTCGCCGCAGGTCTGCTCAGCGGCGGCAATGCCACCGAGCGTCGCCAGCGCGCAATGGTGGGCGCCGGTATCGGCGCGCTGGGTGGTGCCGCGGTTGGCAACTACCAGGACCGTCAGGAGCGCGCACTGCGTGAGCGCACCGCCAACACCGGTATCGACGTGCAGCGCGAGGGTGACAACATCACCTTGAGCCTGCCCGATGGCATCACCTTCGACTTCAACAAGACCACGCTGAAGCCGCAGTTCTATGGTGCGCTCAATGGCGTTGCCAGCACCTTGAGCGAGTACAACCAGACCATGATCGAAGTGGTCGGTCACACCGACAGCATTGGTACCGATGCGGTGAACAACCGTATTTCCAAGGAGCGTGCAGATGCGGTTGCCGCTTACCTGACCGCACAGGGCGTGCAGCGCGAGCGCATCGAAACCCTGGGTGCCGGCAAGGCTTACCCGATCGCCGACAACGGCACCGAAGCCGGCCGCGCGCAGAACCGTCGCGTCGAGATCCGCGTGATCCCGCTGCGTTCGTGATCGAAGCCGTTGTTTGGTGATGTACAGGAAGGGCCGCGCAAGCGGCCCTTTTTTACTTTCTCCCTTGCGCCGCAGGCGTAGGGGAGGGCTGGGGGAGGAGGGCAGTTGTTTTGGCCATTGTTTCGGCTTTGACAGCTGCTGCTTTCGCTCCCTTCTCCCGCTTGCGGGAGAATGTGGTGCGCAGCACGGATGAGGGGGCTCTGGCTTTGGCTCGCGGGAAAGCCGGCTGCATGCACTGCAGAAACAAAAGCAAAAGCAAAAGCTACCCCTCCCCAACCCTCCCCTACGCCTGCGGCGCAAGGGAGGGGGCGAAGCCAAAGTCAAAGCTATTCCGCCACCACCACGCTGTTGCGTCCCTTGCCCTTGGCTTCATACAGCGCGGCATCGGCGCGTGCGAACCAGTCCTGCCAACGCTGCTCACCGGCATACATCGCCGCTCCTACCGAGATGGTGATACGACCGCCTGGTCCACGCAGCGATTCATAAACCGCCTTGCGCAGGCGCTCGGTAAAACGGACCAGCGCTTCATGACTGCCGGTATCGGCAAGAATCACAAATTCCTCGCCACCAAACCGGAATACCTGATCGTTGGCACGCAGTTCAAAACGCAGGATCGCGGCCAGGTCGGACAGGGCGGTATCGCCGGCACCATGGCCGTAGTGATCGTTGACTTCTTTGAAGTTGTCGATATCGATCACCACCAGACCTTGCCGGAAGCGTTCATGGCGCACGCCGTCGATATGCGCTTGCAATGATTTTTCCAAAGCACGCCGGTTGGGTACGCCGGTCAGTGCATCCAGTGATGCCAGCATCTCCAGACGGGTGCGGTCGCCTTGCAGGCGGCGTGAGAAGTGGTAGCCAAAGCCGAACACCAGCACGATCACGGTCAGTGCCTGCAGGTGTGCAGGGTGACCAAGCAGCACGTTTGGCATGAGCAGCAGACCTGCAACCAACAACAGATTGAGCGGGGTGGCGATCTGGTTGCGGACGATGAAGAAATTGGACATCAAGGTCAGGTAGGTCCAAGGCAGCGCGTCGGTGCCCAATTGCCAGACCGAGAGGAGGCTGCCGCCGACTGTGGCCAGGCTCAGTAGTACGCCGCCAATCTCCAACTGCGGCTTGCGCCGATGTATCAATGCACTGGCCAGCAGGGCCAGTGCTGATAACAGACCGCCGACGGCGGCGGCAAGGTGCCTGTCGTCAAACCACAGCCAAATCGCGAAGAACAGCAAGGCCAGCGTGGTGACCGGAGCAATCGTACGCAGCGGCACGCTGCGCAATGCCTGCGGCAGGGACGGAGGCGATTTTATGGAGGTTTTAGGGTCCATATGCCGCAAAAGATAGCAGCGGCGCTGTGTTTTTCGTATTCACCTGAATAGCGGCGCTCAGCCTCTGGCGAGCTTTGTGCAGATGGAGTACAAATGTACTCCATGACTGACCTCAGCCCGCGCCGTGCCGCCATCCTTCGCTATATCCGTGACCAGGTGAATGGGCATGGACAGGCACCCTCGTTGGCCGAGATTGCCGCTGCCTGTGGGCTGGCATCGCGCGGGGCGGCGCGCAAACATGTGTTGGCCTTGAGTGAGGCTGGCCTGATCGAGGTGGCTGCCGGGCAGGCGCGTGGGATTCGCCCCGCGGGGCTGGCGCCGCGTGTGGAGCTGCTGCAGGTGCCGATCCTTGGCCGGGTCGCGGCGGGCACGCCGATCGGCGCCGATGCCGAACTGGTCGATACCCTGGCGCTGGATGAACGTCTGTTTGCCGCCCATCCGGATTATCTGCTGCGGGTGCAGGGCGATTCGATGATCGACGACGGTATTTTCGACGGCGATCTGGTCGGGGTCAGGCGCAGCAGCGATGCGCGCAACGGGCAGACGGTGGTGGCGCGATTGGACGGTGAGCTGACCATCAAGCGGCTCTCGCGCAGCGGCACCCGGCTGCGCTTGCTGCCGCGCAACCCGGCTTATGCGCCGATTGAAGTGCAGCACGATCAGGATTTCGCCATCGAAGGTGTGTTCTGTGGACTGGTGCGGCGCGGCTGATGGGCGCGGTTGTTGCCCTCGACAGCCTGCTGCACGAACGCCGGGTCTGGCGTGGCCGGCCTGCGCCGCTGCCGCCCAGCCGTCAGCCGACGGGCCATGCCTTGCTGGATGAGGCGCTGCCTACCGGTGGCTGGCCCGAGTCCGCACTGAGCGAGATTCTGTTGCCGGCCGAAGGCGTGGGTGAGTTGCAGCTGCTATGGCCCTCGCTGGCCCGCTTGACCCAGGCCGGTGAGCGCGTGGTGCTGGTGGCACCGCCGCATATTCCGTACGCACCGGCCTGGCAGGCTGCGGGGATCGACCTGCGCCAGCTGCAGGTGGTGCAGGCGGCGGATCAACGCGATGCGCTGTGGGCTACTGAACAATGCCTGCGTTCGGGTAGCTGCGGGGCCGTGCTGTGCTGGCCGCAGATGGCCGAGGACAAAGCCTTGCGACGGCTGCAGGTGGCGGCTGAATCAGGGCAGACGCTGGGCTTCGCCAGCCGGCCGTTGCAGGCGGCCAGGAATCCTTCGCCAGCTGCCTTGCGTATCGCCATCGATGCGCAGCCAGCGCAGCTGCGGGTATTGAAGTGTCGGGGGGGGGGGGGGGGGGGGGGGGGGGGGGGGCGCGGGGGGGGGGGGGGGGGGCCGGGGGGGGGGGGGGGGGGGTGTGGATGGGTTGGGGGGGAGGGGGGGGG
>NZ_JBRREH010000029.1:0-50205 GCF_056760175.1 Stenotrophomonas sp. STEN021
AGCTGGTTCTGCTGGAATCCTTGATGCGTGTGCAATCTGATGGTGTTCCTGCTTCGCGGCTTACGCCGCTCCCACAAACGACCGGCCTGGGTTCCGGCCTTACTTCAACCGCACCGTCCACTCCACTTCGAGCTTGGCCTCGGCGTCGAACAGGCGGCTGATCTGCACCCAGCTGGCGGCTGGATATTTGCCGTCGGCGAAGAAGGTCTTGCGTTCGGGAATCGCCTTGATCAAGCCATCCATATCGGTGGTGAATACCGTTTCCTTGACCACCTGGCTGCTGTCGGCATCAAACTGCTGCAGGATTTTGCTCAGTTTTCCATAGCAATCACGTACTGCGGCCTGCATGTCCGCGCCCCTGCAGGGCACGCCGGAAACATGCAGCGTGTCGCCATCACGCACCACGCCGGTATAGCCGATATCCACTTCCCAGCTGCCCAGTTGATGCCGTTCCAGCGGCACCTCCTTGGCCGTCGCGACAAATGCACTGCTCAACAACCCCAGCATCAACAACGGCAATACGCGCATCGAAAAATCCTTTTGAAGTGAGAGGAACAACAGCTACGGAAGTACGCTTGCAAAAACACTCAACCCGCCCTGCCCTTGCCGCGCCCACTCCAGCCCAGCAACGGGCCGGTCATCGCCGTCGTCACCAAGGCCATGATCACCAATACCGCAAACAGACGATCACCAAGCAAGCCGAGTTCATAACCAAGATTGAGCACGATCAGTTCCATCAAGCCGCGGGTATTCATCAACACACCCAAGCGCAGTGAATCGTGGGCCGGCATGCCTGCACTGCGCGCAGCGGCAAACGTGCCAAGCAGCTTGCCGACACTGGCCACCGCTATCACCAGCAGGCACAGCCACAGGTCGCTGACCTGCAAGGCATCGGCGCGCAGGCGCAAGCCGGTCATGGCGAAGAACAGCGGCAACAGCAAGGTCACTGCCAAGGGTTCGACCTTGTTGATGATCAACTCGCGCAGCTGCGCATTGGAGTTCGCGGCCACACCGGCGGCAAACGCACCGAACAGGGCGTGGATTCCCAGGGTCTCGGTCAACAAGGCGCTGGCCAGGGTCAGCAACAGCATGCCCAGCAACCATGCCCCTTCGCGTCCGGCGGCAATCTGCTGGCGCGCAAACCATGGCCGCACCACGCCCAACATCAGCCCGATGAAAGCCGTCACACAGGCCAGGCTGAAACCTGCTGCGCCCCACCCCGCCGCCTGCGTTGCCGCAACAATCAACGCAAGCATGCACCAGGCCGTGGCGTCGCCCAGCGCTGCACAGGCAATCGCGGTCTGCCCCAAGGGACTGTGGGTCATACCGCGATCGGCAAGAATGCGCAGCAGCACCGGAAAGGCAGTGATGCTCAGCGAGATACCGATGAACAGCGCAAACGAGGTGAAGCCCACGCCGGCCGGGCCGTGCGCCGGATACAAGCAGATCGCCAGCAACACGCCACACAGGAAGGGCACCGCAATGCCGGCGTGGCTGACTGCAATGGCAAACCGTCGACGCCCCTGCAACCGCCCCAGATCCAGCTCGGCACCAGCAACCAACAGGAACATCAGCACACCGAGCTGACTGACCAGACCAAGCGGGCCCAACGAACTGGCCGGGAACAGCGCGCTCTGCAACTGCGGGAAGACACTGCCAAACAGCAGCGGCCCCATCATCAAGCCGGCGGCCATCTCACCAATCACGGCCGGCTGGCCAAACCAGCGCAACAGCCGTCCTGCTCCCTTGGCCACCAGCAGCAATACCAGCAGTTGCAGCAGGAACAGACCCAAGGGCGAACTCGAATGCAGTGCCGCCGAGCCAGCCTTGACGGCCTGCTGCACCGGCGCTGGCACGTCCATCCCGGCATAGCGGGCCAATAGCAGCGCAGCCAACAGCGGCAGCGCGGCCCAAACCAGATAGAGCCAGCCCCAGTGCACCCGCGAGCCGGGGCGATGCGTTCCTGCGTCCATGATCTTCCCTTGCGTAAGCCGGCGATGATACGGCCCACGACTGCACTGCGGCAGCTGCAAACGCACGGCCCGTACCACTACGGGCCGTGCGCAGTCACTCAGCCAGCCAGGGCCTGCTCATGCACCCCGGCCACGGCACGGCCAGAAGGATCAGCCATGCTGGCGAAGCTGGCATCCCAAGCGATCGCCGCCGGTGACGAACAGGCAATCGACTTGCCGCCAGGCACGGTTTCCGAAGCCGCATGGCTGGGGAAGAACTGCTCGAACACGTGGCGGTAGTAGTACGCCTCCTTGGTCTGCGGCGGGTTGTGCGGGAAGCGCTTGTCGGCGGCGGCCAGCACGCGGTCGCTGACCTGTGCCTCGGCGTGCGCCTTCAAACCGTCGATCCAGCCATAGCCGACGCCATCACTGAACTGCTCCTTCTGCCGCCACAGGATTTCCTTGGGCAGATAGCCTTCAAAGGCTTCGCGCAGCACGGCCTTCTCGATGCGGCCACTGGCCTTGTCGACCATCTTGTGGCGCGCATCCATCTTCATCGCCACGTCGAGGAACTCACGGTCCAGGAACGGCACGCGCGGCTCCACGCCCCAGGCCATCATCGACTTGTTCGCGCGCAGGCAGTCGTAGTTGTTCAGCGCATCGAGCTTGCGCACCAGTTCCTCATGGAACTCGCGTGCGTTCGGTGCCTTGTGGAAGTACAGATAGCCGCCGAAGATCTCGTCACTGCCTTCGCCGGACAGCACCATCTTCACGCCCATTGCCTTGATCCGACGTGCCAGCAGGAACATCGGCGTGGACGCGCGGATGGTGGTGACGTCATAGGTCTCGACGTGGCGGATCACTTCCGGCACCGCATCCAGGCCTTCCTCGAAGGTGTATTCGAAGCCGTGATGGACGGTGCCCAGCATTTCCGCCGCCACCTTGGCCGCGGCCAGGTCAGGCGAGCCCTTCAGACCGATAGCGAAGCTGTGCAGGCGCGGCCACCAGGCCTCGCTCTGGCCACCGTCCTCGACGCGGTTGCGCGCATAGCGCGCCGCAACCGCCGCGACCAAGGACGAATCCAGACCACCAGAGAGCAGCACGCCGTACGGCACATCGGTCATCAGTTGGCGATGCACGGCGCGCTCGAAGGCCTCGCGCAACTCGGTCAACGACACATCGACGCCCTCAACCGCGTCGTAATCGCGCCATGGACGCTCGTAGTACTTGCTCAGCGTATCGGTGCTGCTGTCATACCAATGGCCGGGCGGAAACTGCGCCACGTCGGCGCAGGTATCGGACAGCGACTTCATTTCCGAGGCCACGCACAGCCGCCCCTGCTTGTCGTGCCCCCAGTACAGCGGCACCACGCCGATCGGATCACGGGCGATGATCACGCGCTGCTTGGCGCGGTCCCACAGCGCGAACGCGAAGATGCCGTTCAGCCTGTTCAAGTAGGACGCAGGCTCATCCTCACGGTACAGCGCGTTGATCACCTCGCAGTCCGAGCCGGTCTGGAAGGCGTAGGGCTGGGTCAGTTCCTTCTTCAGTTCCTGGTGGTTGTAGATCTCACCGTTCACCGCCAGCGCCAGCTGACCGTCATCGGACAGCAGCGGCTGCGAACCGCCAGCCGGGTCGACGATGGCCAGCCGCTCGTGCACCAGGATGGCGCCGTCGTCTACATAGACACCGCTCCAATCCGGGCCGCGGTGCCGCTGGCGCTGGGATTGTTCAAGTGCCTGCCGACGCAGCGCCTGCAGGTCGTCACCGGATTGCAAGCCAAAAATGCCGAAGATGGAACACATGGGAAAGCTCCTGGGTTGTGTGGGGACAAACATTGGAAGCAACGGCTTGAAGACCTGCAGCCGCTCGGTGTTCCCGCCCCGGCCACAAAAAAACCCGCATCGGCCGATGCGGGTTTTCTGGTGTCCTGAGCGTGTTGCCTGTTCTAGCTCTGGTCGCAGTCCCGCAGTGGCCGCGCACGATTATTCGCGCGCAGATTATTGCGGTTGTTATTGTTGACGGCGGAGGCCAGGAGCGAGGACATGGCGCTGACGTTATCCCGGTATTGACGGCGGCGCAACTGTTGCTTTGGCAACCGATTCAGCAGCTGGGCTGGCGCTCTCCGTGATAATCGCCCGCCACCTTGCCCGGACCTGCTGGATGCCCCGTCCCACGCCCCGCGCGTTGCTGTATGCCCTGCCCCTGTTCACCTTGCTGGCGTGCGCGACAACACCCAACACCCGCCCGCCCAGCGACACCGAGCGCGAGGCGCTGTCCGCAGCCGCCGATGGGCAGTTCGATTCCGCCCTACGGGTGGCCAAGATGTACCAGGCCTGGAACGACCCGCGCGCATTGGACTGGTACGCGCGCGCAGCGGCGACAACGCCACGCAGCCACCGCAGCACCAGCGCCGAGGAACAACTGGGCAGGATCCTTGAGCGTGGCCGCCTGGACAGCGGTGAAGAACCGCAGAGGCCGCAGGACATTCGCTTCAAACCATCGCCACGCAAGGCATTGCGCTGGTACCACAGCGCCGCCTACCACGGCTCACCTTATGCCATGCACGACCTGGCACGTTGGCACGAGCGCCAGGGCGACATGGCGGGCGCCCTGCGCTGGCGGCTGCGCTCAGCGGTGTACATGCGTGAGTTGTACAAGTTGGACGCACTGCGCGATGCAACCCGCGCCTCGACCGAAGCGGCGCGCCCTGCCAGCGGCCAGCCCTCCACCAATACGGCCATCGCCCGCATCCAACGCCGGGCCGCGCGTGGTGACGCCGAGGCCCAGGTTGATCTGGGCACCTTGCACGAAGCAGGCATCGGCATGCCTGCGGACATGAACGAGGCGCTGCGCTGGTACCAGCGCGCTGGCGAGCAAGGCAACGTCTACGGCCAGTACTTCAGCGGGCTGGCGCTCGGTCGTGGCAGCAAGGGCCTGCAGAAAGACGAGGCTGCAGCGGCGGCATGGTTCGCGCGCGCCAAGGCACAGGAGTTCTATCTGGCTGATGAGTCGTATTGGCGCCGGGCCATCGCGCCGCCGTTCTTCATCTTCGAGTAGAACGCGCAG
The DNA here is from genome assembly GCF_056760175.1 of Stenotrophomonas sp. STEN021. NCBI lineage: Bacteria > Pseudomonadati > Pseudomonadota > Gammaproteobacteria > Lysobacterales > Lysobacteraceae > Stenotrophomonas > Stenotrophomonas sp. STEN021. Next base: position 5,022 of record NZ_JBRREH010000029.1, read on the forward strand.
ATCTGTACACACAACACGGCGCGCGGCAAGACTGCATCAGCGCATCGATGTCGCGCAGAATGAGGCGCTGGCACCTGCAGAGTTGGACATGACGAACCCTCCTGTTTTCCGCGAAGAAACCATCGACCGCGCACGCATGCAGCAGATCATCCGTGCGCATCCGCGCGCAGCGGTGTTCGAATCCTGCGCGCTGGACGAGGGTGACTTCTCGCGCCTGGACATGGACGGCTACCAGTTCAAACACTGTTCGCTTGCCAGAGCAAACTGGCTGGCTGCAGCACTGGAGGAAACACAGTGGCAGAAATGCCGTGGCAGCCACTGCGACTTCAGTTCAGCACAGCTCAGCGATTCACGCTTCGACCATTGCGATCTCAACAACAGCTTCTGGCGACGCGCCACGCTGTCGTCGGTGCAGTTCAAGGATTGCAAGCTGACCGGCGCCCACCTGCAGGAAGTGAGTGGCTGGGCACTGGATTTCCACGACTGCCTGCTGGTCAGCGCCGACCTGCGCGGGCTTTCGTTCCGCAAGGCAGAACTGGAGGGCCTGGACTTCTCCGACGCCGACCTGTCCGGCTGCGACTTCCGCGATGCCGTGTTCACCGGCGGCAGCCTGCGCAACGCGCAGACCCGGCTGACCCGCTTCGAAGGTGCCGACCTGCGCAATACCGATATCAGCGGACTCAACGTGATGGATGCCAAGTACTTCAAGAAAGCAGTGATCTCGCAGCGGCAGGCTGCTGCGGCGCTGGCGGCGTTCGGCTTGATTGTCGCTTGAGGCGAAAGTGGTGAGCTACGCCCCTGCTTGAAGGCAGGCAACATCCACCCGATTTCGCCCCTCACGCTTGCCCCGGTACAACGCCTGATCGGCACAACGCAGCAAGGCCATCGGGTCCTGCTCAAGTACAGGCGTGCAGACTGCAACCCCAACACTGATGGTCACCCGCTGTCCTGCCGCACCGCTGACCTGTTCCACCGCACTGCGCAGGCGTTCGCCACGCACAAGTGCCACGTGCTCATCGCAGCCTGGCAGGATCAGCACGAACTCCTCGCCGCCGTAGCGTGCAACCAGCTCTTCGGCACCTGTTACCTGCGCGGCCAGCGTCTGCGCTACCCGTCGCAACTGCAGGTCGCCGATGTGATGACCGTGGGTGTCGTTGAATTGCTTGAAATGATCCACATCGATCATCATCACCGCCAATGGTTGCTGTCGCTCCGCGCAGCGCCTCCAAGCGCGCGGCAACGCCTTTTCCATCGCATGCCGGTTTGCCACACCGGTGAGTCCATCGGTCACCGCCAAGACTGAGAGCCGGGAGTTGGCACTTTGCAGTTCGGCCGTGCGTTCGTTGATCTTCTCTTCAAGCAAGCGGTTCCGCTTGTTGATGGCGCGGGTGCGCAGCCGCACCACGGCGACGACGAACAACAGGCCCGCCACGCCAAATCCCACCCGAACCCATGGCCGCTGATACCAGAATGGCGCAACCTGCAATCGATAGCTCATCGCCTCGGTGGGCGCACCGCCCAGTACACGCGCCTGCAACTGGAAGGTATACGCACCGGCCGGCAAGCGCTGGTAGGTCAGCTCACGCCCGCCTGCCCAGGACGACCACTCGTGGTGGTAACCCGGCATGCGATAACGGAACTCGACTTCCGGCTCCATGCTCTGCACGCCGAAGCGCAAGGCCAGACCCGCGCCGGCCGGCAGCTGCGCCGTCGTTTGCGGCGACAGCGGCAGCAACACTGGCGGATGATTAGGGCCTTGCAGTTCGATACGGTCCAGCCGCGCCTGCGGTGCTGGAGCGATGGATTCAACCGCAGCAGGATCCAACTGCAACACACTGTCGCGGCTGACCACGCGCAGCTGCCCGTCACCGTGCAGGGCGACCGTCATGAAACCGGGAACGCGGCTGTCGCTGACCTGCTGTAACTGGAACACGCTGGCACCTGGCTTACGCCACCACAGCTGCCGCGCCGTCCACGCGAAGCTCCCCTTGACGTTGTCCTCGCCTTTCAGCTCCATCGGTGCCTGCAGCCCTGGCAGCACGGGCAATGCGGCGGCCACGAACTGTTCGCCCTGCAGGCGATGCACCTGTTGGCCGGAGATCGCATACAGCACACCATCGCTGCGGAATAGACGGGTGCCTTGCCCTGCTGCTACAGGCAAGCCCTGCGCCGGCCCGTAGCGCTGCTCGGCAAGCAACTGGCCACTGCCCACCGCGAAGCGCCAGCGCCGCACGCCGCCGCCTGCGTCGCCTGCCCACACCTCGTCCACGGCAGCTGCATAGAATCCATTGACCGTGCTGGCGCCGACATGCCATTGCGATTGCACCTGCCAACGCCCTTCACGCAGGCCAAGCACGACGATTCGGCCATTGGCCACAGCGAAGATGCGGTTTGCGTCGAACGCCGAGGTCAGCAGTTCACTGACACTGTCACCGAGCACCGGCGGCAGCAACCGCCGGGGCTGGGTGTGGCCTGGATCAAGCACCGCCAGACCGTAGCGATCACCGATCAGGAGTCCGGCGCTTGTTCCTTCCAGCGCGAAGGTTTCCAGATCATGGTGGGGCCACCGCAACTGCGAGAACATCGGCGTACCCGCCGTGGAAGCCTGCGCGCTCCACACGCCCATGCCCGCAACCCACAGGCGACCGTCATACCAGGTGCTGTCGAAGATGCGCCCGCTCAGCCCATGCAAACGCCCATAGCGCGTCCACGGCAGCGACCAGCGCAGGCGCGCGATTCCGCTCTCGCTGGAGACCCACACCGCACCTTCGTGATCCTCCACCAGATCGTGCATCTCACCCGAACTGGCAGCAAAACTGTCGAGCAGCCTCAAGCCCGGCGAGAAGCGCATGATGGTGCCGTCGAAGCTGCCAACGGCAAAGCCACCATCGGCCAACGCAATTCCGGTATAGGGTTCATGCAGGCCGAAGGCAGTGTCGGCCTCGCCGTCGAGCTTGCGCAGGCGCTTGCCATCGCTGAGATGAAAACCATCGCCAGCAGCAAACAACAGGCCGCCGCGATACGGCCAGGCAGCAGGAACACGCATTTTTGAAAGTGGTTCAGTGCCTTCAGCCAGAACCATTGCGGCCCGATCCACGCGATACAGGCCTACACCCGGCACCCGGAAATAGACATTCTCGCCAGCCACCAGCGGGCGTGTACGTGCGCCGGGGGGAAGCTGCAACCGCGTAGTACTGCCGTCTTTTTCCAATACGAACAACGCCCCGGCGCTGACCGCGTGTACGCCGCGCGCGGTTTCGCCTAGCGAAAAAACCTCCACCGGCACCTGCACCAGGCCCGCACTGGCCAAGCGCGGCAGCAGATCGACAAATCTGTGGGTGCCATCGGGCTGCCGCAGCAGCCGCCCGAACACACCCGCACCTGCGACAAGGATGCTGCCATCGCGCGCCAGCACGATCGAGTACACCGGCGCTTCGCCCGCCACCTCCAGCAGCTCCCAGACGCCGCTGCGGAAGATCATCACCCCTTCGCCACTGGCCGCATAAAGATCACCGGCGCGGTCAATGACCACGCCGGGATAGGTTGGTGACGCTGGTAGCTGACTCACCCCGAACTGCCGCAGCAGTGGCAGGCCATGCATCGTGGCGGTGGCGTGCGCGAACGGCAGCGCCCACACCAGCACAAGGGCCATCAGCCCTTTACGGAACCCCATTTGAACCCTGTCCATCTCGCCCCCCCGGCAAGATTGTGCACCCGCACCGTAACAGTTCAGTCCAACAGCTTTTCGATCAGCTTCCGGTACAGGTCTGGCAGCGCTTCCAGGTCGGCCACGCGCACGTTCTCATCGACCTGGTGGATGCTCGCATTCACCGGGCCCACTTCGATGCACTGCGCACCCAACGGGGCAATGAAGCGGGCATCGGAAGTGCCACCGCCGGTGCTTTCTTCCGGTGCGGCACCAGCGAACTCGGCCAGTACCGCGCGCGCAACACTGCGCAGGCGGCCTTCCGGCGTGTAGAACGGCTCACCGCTACGGTGCCAGTGCAGGTCGTAGTCCAGGCCGTGACGGTCCAGCAGCGCGCCGATCTCGGTCTCAAGCTTGTCCGCATTCCAGTGCGGGTTGTAGCGCAGGTTGAACATCACCTGCAGCTCGCCCGGGATGACGTTGTTGGCACCTGTGCCGGCGTTGATATTGGAAATCTGCAGGCTGGTGGACGGGAAGCTTTCGTAGCCATCATCCCAATGCCTGGCGGTCAGCTCAGCCAGGGCGGGCGCGGCCAGGTGGATCGGGTTCTTCGCCTTGTCCGGATAGGCGACATGGCCCTGCACGCCCTTGATGCGCAGCTTGGCCGAGAGGCTGCCACGACGGCCGACACGCAGCAGGTCACCGAGCCTGGCAGTGGACGAAGGTTCGCCGGTAATGCACCAGTCGATGCCCTGCCCACGTTCTACAAACAGCCTGGCAACGTGGCGCACGCCATCGATGGCATCGCCTTCCTCGTCACTGGTCAGCAGCACCGCCAGCGTGCCGGGGTGGTTCGGGTGGGCGGCAACAAACTGCTCGGCGGCAACCACGAAGGCGGCAACGCTGCCTTTCATGTCGGCAGTGCCGCGCCCGTACAGCACGCCATCGCGCACTTCCGGCTTGAACGGATCGCTGCTCCAGGCCTCAACCGGACCGGTCGGCACCACGTCGGTGTGGCCGAGCAGCACCAGCACCGGCGCGCCGCTGCCATGGGTAGCCCAGAGGTTGTCGACCTCGCCCAGGCGCAGGTGCTCGCAGTTGAAGCCGGCAGCCTTGAGGCGGCCGGCGATCAATTGCTGGCAGCCGGCGTCTTCCGGGGTTACCGAGGGGCGTGCGACCAGGTCGCAGGTCAGGGCTAGTACGTCGTTCATGGGGACCTATTGGATCAGTGGCTTCGCGGCTTGCGCCGCTCCTACATGCGGTGGTGGATCAGGCGATGTTGAAGCGGGCTTTGAAGCCATTGTCACTGAAACCCTGGCTCAAGGTCCCGTCGTCGGTGATCACCAGCGGGCGCTTGATCAACTGCGGGTACTCGCGCAGCAGCAGCTTCCACTCGGCATCGGACTCGGGCGATTTGCGGTTGTCCGGCAGCTGCCGCCAGGTGGTCGAGGATTTGTTGATCATCGCGGCGAAACCGCCGGCCTTGCCAGCCCACTCCAGCAGCGTTTCCGGGCTGGGTTTGTTGTCGCGATAGTCGACGAAGGTGTAGCCGACATTGAAGCGGTCCAGCCACTTGGTGGCTTTCTTGCAGGTGTCGCAGTTTTTAAGTCCGTAGATCGTGGTCATGGTTCAAAGCTCGCGGTGATGTAACCCCTCTCCCTTCGGGAGAGGGGTTGGGGTGAGGGTAAGAGCGAAGCCTCGCGCAGGCGAGGTACTGAAGCGCTTCGCGCCAACCCTCATCCGCCCCTTCGGGGCACCTTCTACCGAAGGGAGAAGGATGAGGTCAATCCGCCAACCCACGCAGCAGGTCATTGACGCTGGTCTTGCTGCGGGTCTTGGCGTCCACCTGCTTGACGATCACCGCGCAGTACAACGAATGGGTACCGTCCTTGGACGGCAGCGAGCCGCTGACCACGACGCTGTAAGGCGGCACGTAGCCGTAGGTCACCTCGCCGGTGGCACGGTTGTAGATGCGGGTGCTCTGGCTCAGGAACACGCCCATGCCGATCACGCTGTGGTGGCCGACAACCACGCCTTCCACCACTTCCGAACGCGCGCCGATGAAGCAATGGTCTTCAATGATGGTCGGGCTGGCCTGCAGCGGCTCAAGCACGCCACCGATGCCGGCGCCGCCGGACAGATGGCAGTGCTTGCCAATCTGCGCGCAGGAGCCGACCGTGGCCCAGGTATCAACCATGGTGCCCTCGCCCACATGGGCACCGATGTTGGTGAAGCTCGGCATCAGCACCACGTCCTTGCCGAAGTGCGTGCCGCGACGGGCAATCGCGCCCGGCACCACACGCACGCCAGCCTGGCGGAAGGCAGCTTCGTCGTAGCCTTCAAAACGCGACTCGACCTTGTCCCAGAACGGTGCCGGGGCGCCGTCCATCACCGCCATGTCATTGACACGGAAGTACAGCAGCACTGCCTTCTTCAACCATTCGTTGACCTTCCAGCCGCCATTGCCATCGGGCTCGGCAACGCGGAATTCGCCCGACTCCAACCCGTCGATCACGCGGTTGACCAGCGGACGGGTGGACCCTTCGATCTCGTCCATGGTCAGCATGCTGCGGCGCTCGAATGCGCTCTCAATGCTGAACTTCAGCTCGGCCACACCCGGTGCCGGCGGCTTGCGCAGGCTGCGCGGGCCCACCGACGGCGTCACCGGCTTGCTCAACTTCGGCTTGGCAGCGGCAACCTTCTTGACCGGTGCCTTGACCGTCTTCGCAACAGGCTTGGCGGCCGGCTTGGTCGCAGCTGCGGCCTTCTTCTTCGGCGCTACGGCCTTGCTCGGCGCGGCCTTTGCAGGCGCAGCCTTCTTGGCGGTCTTCCTGGTCACGGTCTTCTTGGTTGCGGGCTTGCTTGCCATCAGTGGGGGTCTCCTGGCTTGTTGTCGGGATCCAGGCAGGCAAGCAATGCATCACGCAACGCCTGCATGGAGGTTTCGGTAAGAGGGTGATCGTGGCGATCGGTAAGTTGGAACTGATCCTCGGCGCGCTCACCGAAGGTGGCGATGCGTGCATCCTGCACGCGCAGGCGCTGGTCACGCAGTACATGCGCCACATCGGCGAGCAGGCCGGGGCGATCCGGCGCCACCAGGTTCAAGACAGTCCGGCTTTCATGACTGGCGTCGAGAAACTCGATGCGCGGGGCGAAGCGGAAGTGTTTGAGCTGGCGCGGCATCACCCGTCGCGAGGGGCGCAGGATCAGGATATTACCGGCCAGCGCCTTGCGCAGCACGGATTCCAGGCGCGTGGCGTCGCCGTCAGCGAAGCTGCCTGCAGGCGTCACTTCAAAGGTATCGAAGATGGTGTCGTCGGGGCCGTCGAGCACGCGCGCGCGGTGAATGCCGTAGCCGGCACGGTCCAGGGTCATCACGATGGCGGCAAACATGCCGTCGCGGTCCGGCGAATGCACGAACACTTCCAGCGCATCACTCTCGGGCGTGATCCGTCGCACCTTGACCAAGGTGCCGCCCTTATGGATTTCCACCAGCGAGGCCGCCTGCCACACCAACTGCTCGGGGCGGAAGCGAACAAAGCTTTCGTCAGGCATGGCCGCGAACTGGCGATCGATCACCGCATCGTCATGGCCAAGCAGGCGCATCTGTTCGCGCACATTGTCGCGTGCTTCCTGCACCCGCTCGGCCTCCGGCAAGGGATGTTCCAGACCCTCGCGCAGCGCGCGGCGGGTGGCGAAATACAGGTCGGCCAGCAGCCTGTCCTTCCACGCATTCCACATCTTGGGGCTGGTGCCGGCGATATCGGCGCAGGTCAGCAGGTACAGGTAATCGAGACGATCACGGTCGCCAACCAGGCCGGCAAAACGGTGGATCACTTCCGGGTCGGTGATGTCCTGCTTCTGCGCGGTCACCGACATGCGCAGGTGCTGCTCGACCAGCCACGCCACCAGCTCGGTATCGGAGCTGCTCAAACCATGTGCGCTGCAGAATTCGCGCGCATCCACCGCGCCCAGTTCGGAGTGGTCACCGCCACGGCCCTTGGCGATGTCATGGAACAGGCCGGCCAGCAACAGCAACTCCGGCTTGCGCAGGCGCGGCCAGACTTCGTGCGCGATGGAGAAGCGCTCATCGGCACGGCCACTGGCAAACAGGGCCATGTTCCGCAGCACCATCAAGGTGTGCTGATCTACCGTGTAGACATGGAACAGGTCGAACTGCATGCGCCCGGACACCGCGGCGAATGCGGGAATCCACTGCCCCAGCACGCCCAGACGCGCCATCCGCGCCAGCGTATCGACCGCACGCGGGCCGCGCAGCAAGGCCATGAACTGCTCGCGGACGGTCTCGTCCACGGCAGCATAGGCAGGAATTTCGTCCAGCATCTCGGCCAGGCCACGCGCGGTCATCGAGTGCAGTCCGCGCACGTCGGCGGTGCGTGCCCAGCAGGCGAACAAGGCAAAGATGCTGCGGATGTCGCCGTGCGGCCAGAACGGATCGTCGGCTGACAGGTAGCCGCGGCGCAGCGAGAACCCTTCGCCTACCGGCTGCGGTGTCGCCTCACCGTCAAATTGTTCTTCAAAGCGCTGCAGCAGGCGGTCGCTGATGCGGCGGATCACCGTCGCGCTGCGGTAGAAGCCCTGCATCATTTTTTCCACGCCCAGGCTTTCGGCGTCATCGCCAAACCCCATGCGTGCGGCCAAGGTCTTCTGGTAGTCGAAACGCAACCGCTCTTCCGGACGCTGGGCAACCAGATGCAGGCCGAAGCGCAGCCGCGCCAGTACCTGGCGCTCGCGCTTCAGCGCGGCAGCTTCGTCCAGGCCCAGATGGCCCAAGCCGACCAGCGCGTCGATATTGCTGACACCGAAGGCGCGCAATGCCATCCAGCCCAGCGTATTGAGATCACGCAGACCGCCCGGGCCATCCTTGATGTCCGGCTCGAGGTTGTCGGCGGTGTCACCAAAGCGCTGGTGGCGCGCCAGCAGTTCTTCGCGCTTGGCCAGGAAATAGTCACGCGGCGGCCATACCAGACTCGGCGCGATTGCCCGCGCCAGACCGTGCTGGGCGGTTGCATCAGCGACCAGCGGGCGCGCCTCGATCAGGGCGGTCAACACGGTCTGATCAGCCGCGGCGTGAACACATTGCGTTGCCGAACGCACTGCATGGCTGGCCGGCAAGCCGGCATCCCACAACAGGGCGAACAAACGTGCCAGTGCGGCTTCGTGGCGTTGCTGCACGTCGGTTTCGGCCAGCACCAGCAGGTCGATGTCCGAGCGCGGGAACAGCTCGCCACGGCCGTAGCCGCCGACTGCGAACAGGGCCAAACCAGCCGCCGCAGGAATGCAGCGCTGCCAGGCTTCAATGATCAGCTGATCAACCGCGCGCGCGCGCAGACCGGGCAGGCGTTCGACATTGTCGGTCTGCTCGAAGCGTTTGCCCAGGCGGGCATCGGTGTGGGCAAGTGACTGCCGTGCATCGGCAGCCCATTGCGCGTCACCGGCAGGATCTGCCGGCGTGTCCAGAATCGGGCCCGCCGGCAGTGAGGTCATGCCTGCGCGGATTCCGCCGGCGACAACGTCAACACCTCAACGCCATCCTCGGTCACCACAATGGTGTGCTCCCACTGCGCCGAGAGCTTGCGGTCCTTGGTCACCACGGTCCAGCCATCCGGTAGCACCTTGGTGTAGCGGGTGCCTTCGTTGATCATCGGCTCGATGGTGAAGGTCATGCCCTGCTTGAGCACCAGGCCCTGGCCGGGACGGCCGTAATGCAGCACCTGTGGCTCGTCGTGGTAGACCTTGCCGATGCCATGGCCGCAGTACTCACGCACCACGCTGAAGCGCTCGCCTTCGGCGAATTCCTGGATCGCATGACCCACATCGCCCAGGGTCGCGCCCGGCTTGACCGCACGGATACCGCGCCACATGGCTTCCTTGGTGGTTTCCACCAGGCGCTTGGCCATCACCGACGGCGTGCCGACGTAGTACATGCGGCTGGTATCACCGTGCCAGCCATCCTTGATGACGGTCACGTCGATATTGATGATGTCGCCATCCTTGAGCACCTTGGCTTCGCTGGGAATGCCGTGGCAGATGACGTTGTTCACCGAGGTGCACACGGTCTTGGGGAATCCGCGGTAGCCCACATTGGCCGGGATGGTGCCCTGCACGTTGACGATATGGTCGTTGCAGATGCGATCCAGCTCTTCGGTGGTGACACCGGGCTTGACGTGCGGGGTGATGATGTCGAGCACCTCAGCCGCCAGACGGCCGGCGATGCGCATCTTCTCGATTTCTTCGGGGGTTTTCAGTTGGATTGCCATGTGCCGATTATCCCCCATTTGGGCTATTCCGCTAAGTATTTCACATTAATGAACGCGGAATCAGGCACCTGGCTCGCCATGGCCCTGGACTTTCCTGACCGGGGACAGCTGATCTGCCAGCACCATGCTTGCTCCAGCGAACCGCACCGCACAGGCACCGGGCCGCAGCACCCGCCCGCAAACACCGAGCCCGCAAGAACGCCCCCGCCTGGGAACGCAAAGGGCCAATTGACGGAAATTAGCAGGATCCCCTGTTCAGCCGAAACTGCCCACGTGAACACGTGTCAGCGCTGCACTGCCGTGCTTAGCTCTGCGCGCACACCGGGACCAAGCCCCATGGCCTCGCCGCTGCCGCCAACCGCCGGGAGAATCGACATGCTCACGCGCACACGCTTGATCACCACCGCCAGCATCGCATTGCTGGAAATTGCAGGTCCCACCCACGCAGCCACCCAGACAGCACAGTTCCAGGTGCGCCTCGTCATCACCGAGTCCTGCGATATCCAGACGGTCGCCGCTGGCGACATCGATTTTGGCAGCGTGGCCCGCACCACCGGCACTCCGCTCGACGCGCAGGGCACGCTCGAGGTGAACTGCACCAACGGCACCCCGTACACCATCGGCATGGATCCCGGCGCCAATGCCACCAGCACCACGGCCGCCGCCGACAACCGGCGCATGAGCGATGGTGCCAGCAACTTCGTCGCCTATGGGCTGTACCGCGATGCCGGCCGGCAGAACTTCTGGGGCGAGGTGATCGGCACCGACACCCTCGCCGGCACCGGCACCGCCACTGCACAGACCATTCCGGTTTATGGCCGCGTGCCTTCGACCGATGCGCCAGCCGGCAGCTACGGCGACACGGTGATTGCCACGATCACCTACTGAGTCCCGGTCCGATGCAGCCACCCGATCTGCTCCCACCCCACACCTTGCCCCGCCCCCCAGCGCGGGTAGCCTGGGCGCTGATGTTGCTGGCACCACTGGCCTGCGCCGGCAAGCTGCAGGTCGCGCCCATCCTGATTGAATTCAGCGATGACCAGCAGGCACAGGCGCTGTGGCTGGAGAACACTGGCGACCCCCCCCTGCATGCGCAGGTGCGGGTACAGCGCTGGACCCAGAGCAACGCAGGCGACGTGCTTGAGCCCTCGCAGATGCTGCTGGCGCGCCCGGCCATCGTCCAGATCGGCGCCGGCCAGCGGCAGTTGGTACGCGTACTGCGGCCCCTGCCATTGCCAGCGACCGTCGCACAGGAACAGGCCTACCGCCTGCTGGTGGATGAGCTGCCGGCTGTCCAGGCCAGACCTGCCCTGGGCCTGAATTTCCTGCTGCGCTATTCCATCCCGGCATTTGTACTCCCCGCTGGCGCGGTGCCACGCGAGCGGGAAAACAAGGCCACCACTGACACCACCGGGCTGCGGGCCAATTGGCGGGTGGAGGCTGGCGTGCTGACTCTGACGCTGCACAACGCAGGTGCCCAGCGCGTGCGCCTGAGCCAGCTGCGCTGGCTGCCCGAGAGCGGGCCGCCGATTGAGCTGACGCCTGGCCTGCTGGGCTATGTGCTGGCGGGGCAACACATGCAGTGGACGCTGCCACTACCAACCCCCTTCCCCCTCACCGGCACTTTGCAGGCAAGGCTGAACGATGCCGCCATCCCGCAGCCGCTGCGCTCTGCTGAGCTTTGACCTGGCGATGCTCATGGTCGGTAGCTCCTCCATTTCCGCCGCGCCACTTGCCCGCATGGATGCAGCACCTACGAACATCACCGAACAACCGCCACAGGAGCTGTATCTGGAAGTGCAGATCAACCAGAGCAGCGCCAGCCAACTTGCACGCTTCATCGTGTCCGGGACGCAACTGTCCGCCAGCGCGGCAACACTGCTGGAACTGGGCCTGCGCCTGCCCACAGGCGTTGCCAGCGGCCAGCGATCAGTTGATCTTGCGCAACTACCGGGCATCAAGATCGACTACGACGCAGCCAATCAGCGCCTTGCACTACAGCTGCCACTGACAGCGCTGAATCGCCCGCTCACCCACCTGAGCGTTGCAACCCCAGCTGCGACGCCTGCAGTCAGCGACAGCAGCCCAGGCTTCCTGCTCAATTATGATCTGCATGCGCAACAGCACAGCGGCTTCCGCAGCGTCAGCGGATTCACCGAAATGCGCCTGTTCGGCGTGGGACCCGGCATCTGGTCCAGCACCCAGGGCAGCCGCCTGGATGCTGGCAGCGGCCGCTGGCAGGGCAGAAACGTCCGGCTGGACAGCCGCTGGCAGCTGGACCTGCCCGGTCCGATGCTCAGCCTGAGCGTGGGTGACTGCATAACCAGCGCACTTGATTGGTCGCGCGCCACCCGCATCGGCGGCATCCACCTGTCGCGCAATTTCTCGCTGCAACCCTACCGGGTGACCACGCCGCTGGCCTCGTTCACCGGTGAGGCAGTCCTGCCGTCCACGGTTGACCTATACATCAACGGTATCCGCCAGGCCAGCCGCAACGTGCAGCCCGGCCAGTTCCAGCTGGATACTGCGCCCGCCCTCAATGGCAGCGGCCAGGCACAGCTGCTGCTGACCGACATCAACGGCCAGCAACGCATGCTGGAATTTGCGCTGTATGGGGCACCGACACTGCTGCAGACGGGGCTGACGGACTGGTCGCTGGATATCGGCGTGCTACGCCAGGACTACGGTCTGCATTCCTTCGCCTATGGCGGCAGGCCAATGGCCAGCAGCAGCGTTCGCCACGGCCTGTACAACCAGCTGACCATCGAAGCGCATGCCGAACTCGGCGCGGACCTGCAACTGGCCGGCGTCGGCGCGGTAGGCCTGCTCGGAAAGCACGCTGGAATACTGAGCAGCTCTTTCACCACCAGCCGCACAGGTGCGCTGCAGGGCCGCCAGCAGACGCTCGGCTATCAATGGAACACACACGGCTTCAGTGTCTCGGCCAGCACCCAGCGGCGCAGCCCCGGCTTCCGCGATGCGGCTGCGCTTCTCGCCAATGCGCCCATGTCGCGACGTACCGAGCAGGTGTTCGTGGGCCTGGGCAACGCCCGCAGCGGCCAGTTCAGCCTCAGCTACGTGTCCCAGAGCTACCCGGGTAATCCGCGTACGCGCCTGGCCGGCGTGGGCTGGTCGCGCAACCTGCGCAGCAGCGCCTGGTTCAGCGCGCAGCTCCAGCACGATCTGGACGACCGCCAGATGGACAGCGCCAACCTGTACGTTTCCCTGCCCCTGGGCCGCCTGACCCAGCTCAGCAGCTCGCTGCGCCACGGCACTGATGGCAATGTGCTCTCGGTGGAAGCAAATCGCAGCTTGCCTGTGGACGCGGGCGGCTGGGGCTGGCGCGCACAGGCGAGCATGGGCGCATACCGCAGCGCCAGCGCCGAACTGCGCAATCTTGGCGATGCAGGCCAATGGCGCATCGGCATGGACTACAGCGCCACCGGCGGTACGCTGGCGTACGCCGATGCCAACGGCAGCGTGGTGTGGTTTGGGCAGGGCGTGCACGCCCTGCGCCAGGTTGACGACGCCTTTGCCCTGGTCTCCACCAATGGCGTGGCACAGGTTCCGGTGCGGCTGGAGAACCGCCTGGTCGGCAACACCGACGCGCATGGCCAGCTGCTGGTCACACCGCTGCATGCCTGGCAGCGCAACCTGATCAGCATCGACACTCTGGACCTGCCGATGGACATGCAACTGGATACGCCACAACGGCAGGTGGTACCTGCATCCGGCAGCGGTGCAAGAGTGGATTTCAAGCTGAAACCCAGCCACCCGATACGCCTGCAACTGCGCGGCGCGGATGGGAAATGGCCGGGCGTCGGCAGCCCTGTCATCGTCGAACGTGGCGGCCAGACCGTCGCAACCACCGTCGTTGGACATGAGGGCGAGGTTTATCTGCAGGACGCCCTCGCCGGCGCACGGCTGCGCATCGTCACCGACAATGACCACGACTGTGTGATTTCCTTGCCAGTCACCGCACAACAAGCCGACCCAGGCTACGCGGTGGCGCTGCAGTGCCGACCATGACCCATACCGCCACTACTGGGCGACAAGGCCATGCCGCTGCCATTTTATTGTCCCCGGTGCTCGCCCTGCTGTGGACAACGCTGGCTGCGCCGGCCTTGGCGCAAACCTGTCAGGTGAGCAACACGCCCACGCTGGACTTCGGAACCACCTCGCCAACAGCCAATACCGATGCACAGACCACCGTCACGCTCAGCTGCCAAGGCCCGCCAACCTTCAGTGCGCAGATAACCGCCTGCATTTTCATCGACCTTGGCTCACCCGGTGGGATGGCGCCGCGCCGGATGAGCAACGGAGCCGGCGCATTGATGAACTATGACCTCTATTCCAACCCCGCCCGGACCCAACTGCTCGGTCCTTTCGGTGGCGGCTATCCGATCTATGCAGTCAACTTTCCGATTGCCACCGCAGCCCAGCTACAGATCAACTTCACCATCTATGGACGCATCCCTCGCGCCCAGGCGCTGCCGGCCGCCTATGTCTACACCGCATTGCCCGGTGCCTCCGTGGTGCGTTACAGCTACGGCTCGCAGCTGCTGCCCTCGCCCAGCGCGGAAAACTGCCGTGACGGAACCAGCCCGTTGTTCGGCGGTGCCGGGCTGAGCAATTTCACCTTCGGCACGGTGCAGGCCCGCGCCGCCAATACCTGCGTGCTGGACATGGCCAGCGATCTGGATTTCGGCAGCGCCAGCGCCCTGGACCGCCCGCTCGACCAGATCTCGGAAATCCGCATGCGCTGCGCCACCGACACGCCCTGGAGCATCACCCTGGACCAAGGCATCAACCCGGACAATGGCCAGCGGCGCATGGCGTCCAATGGCAGCTACATCAACTATGAGCTCTACCAGGACCCAACCCTGAACATACCGTGGGGCAATACCAGGGAAACCGGCACCAGCGAAGCGGGGGTGAACCTGGATGTGGCAATCCCGGTATATGGCCGGGTGTTTCCGCAAACCACGCCCTTACCTGGCACCTACAGCGATACGGTCACCGTGACGCTTACTTACTAGTGCCTGCTTATTAGTGCCTGTTCAGTCTGGCGCATCCAGGCATCAGTCCGGCCAAATTGCATCCGGCGCAGTCGGAAGCTATACTTCGCCGGCTTTTTCGGGCTCATGCCCCCTGAAGCACGCTGACACCGGGCGTCAACCGGTGAATCCTCACCTGTCGCCCCCATCCGTGCCGGGGTGCCCTGTTTTACAGGGTTCGGCCACGGAGGCACCAGGGAAGCCCAACCCCGGAACTGTTTGCGCGCTCTGCATAAAAGCCGCGCATCGCAGCACGACCCCAACAAACCGGTCGCGCGCGGTGTCAGTTCCACCATCAGGAGTTTTGCAATGCCCCAGATCACCATGCGTCAGATGTTGGAAGCCGGCGTCCACTTCGGCCACCAGACCCGCTACTGGAACCCGAAGATGGGCCAGTACATCTTTGGCGCCCGCGGCAAGATCCACATCATCAACCTGGAAAAGACCGTCCCGCTGTTCAACGATGCGATGAACTTCATCTCGTCGGTTGCCCAGAAGCGCGGCACCATCCTGTTCCTGGGCACCAAGCGCAGCGCACGCGAATCCATCAAGGAAGAAGCAGAGCGTTGCGGCATGCCGTTCATGAACCAGCGTTGGCTGGGCGGCACCCTGACCAACTTCGCTACCGTGAAGAAGTCGGTTGCCCGCCTGAAGGAACTGGAAGCCGGTGAAACCGACGGCACCTTCGACAAGCTGGTCAAGCACGAAGTGCTGGGCCTGCGCCGTGAGCGCGACAAGCTGGAAGCCTCGCTGGGCGGCATCAAGGAAATGAACCGCCTGCCCGACGCCATCTTCGTCATCGACATCGGTCACGAAGACATCGCCATCAAGGAAGCCAAGAAGCTCGGCATCCCGGTGATCGCCGTGGTTGACACCAACTACAACCCGGAACTGGTCGATTACGCCATCCCGGGCAACGACGACGCCATCCGTGCCGTGCAGCTGTACGCTCGCGCCGCTGCTGACGCCGTGCTGGAAGGCAAGGCCGCTGCTCCGAACGCCGCCACCGTGCGCGAAGAAGAGTTCAGCGAAGCCGCTGCTGGCGAAGAGGCCAAGCCGGCCCGCCGCGCTCCGGCCAAGAAGGCTCCGGCCAAGAAGGGTGACGAGGCTTCGGCCTGATCCCCACCGGCGGGCGCAGCGATTGCGCCCGCTTCCCCTGTGCTGGCACCAATGGCGCCGAGCACTGACAGGGCTGCGTAACAACGGCCGGCCATCATGGCCGGCCTACCCCTTTCTATTGATGAGGTAATTCCATGGAAATCACTGCTTCCCTGGTCAAGGAACTGCGCGAGCGCACCGGCGCCGGCATGATGGAGTGCAAGAAGGCTCTGTCCGAAACCAACGGCGACATCGACGCAGCGGCGGAAGCCCTGCGCAAGTCCGGCGCTGCCAAGGCCGACAAGAAGGCCGACCGCGTCACCGCTGAAGGCCGCGTGGGCGTTGCCAGCAATGGCGGCAAGGCCGTGCTGGTCGAAGTGAACTCGGAAACCGACTTCGTTGCCAACGACGTCAACTTCAAGGCGTTCGTCGACGCCGTCGCCGCTGCCGCCCTGGCTTCGGGCGCTGCCGACGTTGAAGCCCTGAAGGCCGTCAAGCTGGCCAGCGGCGAAACCGTTGAAGAAACCCGTGCCACCGCGATCCAGAAGCTGGGTGAAAACATCCAGATCCGTCGCCTGGTCAAGATCGACGGCAACAACACCGTCGGCACCTACGTGCACAGCAACGGCAAGATCGGCGTGCTGGTCGAACTGGCCGGCGGCAACGCCGAGCTGGCTTCGGGCCTGGCCATGCACGTGGCCGCGATGAACCCGCCGCACAACAAGGCTGCCGACGTCCCGGCCGACTTCGTTGCAAAGGAAAAGGAAATCGAGCTGGCCAAGATGACCGACAAGGACAAGGCCAAGCCGGCCGACATCCTGGAGAAGATCATCAGCGGCAAGATCAACAAGATCATCAGCGAAGTGACCCTGTACGGCCAGAGCTACGTGCTGGACAACGACAAGACCGTCGAGCAGGCCGTCAAGGCCGCTGGCGGCGACGTCGTCGGCTTCCAGCGCCTGGCTGTCGGCGAAGGCATCGAGAAGGTGGTGGAAGACTACGCCGCCGAAGTTGCCAAGGCGATGCAGGTCTAAGCACCCGCAGCCCGCAACAGCTGAAAAAGCCGCGGATTTCCGCGGCTTTTTCTTTGCCGCAAAGTACCCGCGACACCACACTCGCGGCACTGGACTGCAATACCCGGCCTTTGCTTAAGCCATCCTGTATGCTTGAACCACTGCCGCCTGCCTCTTCGACATGTCCCCCGAGCTCACTGCAGCCCTGTCCCTCTGCCGCAACCTGCCCTCGCCACCGGCCATCGCTGTCCGTTTGATCGAGCTTGCACAGGATCCGGAAACCGACATCGCCAGCGCTGCCGACGTCATTGCACTGGATATGGGCCTGAGCGCACGCATGATGCGCATCGCCAATTCACCGCTGTACGCCAGCCGCCGCCGCATCGAAAATCTCGGCCAGGCATTGACCATGCTTGGCCTCAACGCCACCTTGCAGCTGGCACTGGGCTTCAGCCTGTCTCGCGCCCTGCGCGATGATCAGACTCATGCAAACCAGTTGGACGCCGTATGGCGCCGCAGCATCCTCAGCGCACTGGGAGCACGCTACCTGGGACTGGCGCGCAACGTACGCCGCGTCGAAGAACTGATGCTGGCCGGCCTGCTGCAGGACATCGGCATTCTTGCCCTGCTGCAACTGCGCAGCGACAGCTACCCGGGCCTGCTGGGCAGCGCCGGCAACAACGACGAACTACTGGCACGCGAGCGCACCATCCTCGACTGCAGCCACGCAGATGTCGGTGCCGCACTGTGCGAACAGTGGGGCCTGCCGCACTACCTCGTCGAAGCAATCCGCCACAGCGAAGCGCCGGCGGAGCCAGCCGACCTGTTCGAGCGCTGCGTCGCGCTCTCCGGAAGCATTGCCGAGATCTGGCTCAGCCCCGACACTGACGAAGCTCGCGACCAGGCGCTGCGCCTGGTGCATGCGCAGCTGCAGATGGATAGCAGCCAGTTCGAACAGGTCCTGCAGCAGGTCAGCCAGATGCTGCCCGAGATCAGCGCGCTGTTTGACGTGCCGGTGCCGTCACCGGCACGCATCACCTACCTGCTTGATCACGCCAGCGAACTGATGGCCCTGCGCAACCTGCGCGAGCTGCAGGATGCCAGCGCCTCGAAACGACGTGCCGATGACTTCGAGCAACAGGCACGCCGGCTGACCGAACAGGCCCACCTGGACGCCCTGACCGGCCTTCTTAACCGGCGCCAGCTGGAAGTAGTGCTGGCACAGGAATTCGACCGCGCCGCCCGTGCAGACCGCCCCTTGTCGGTGGCTTTCATCGATCTGGACGATTTCAAGAAGATCAACGACCAGCACGGCCACCTGGTCGGTGACCAGGTACTGCAGGCCTTCGCCAGCCAGCTGCAGGGCCAGCTACGCGGCAGCGATACCGTGGCACGCTTCGGCGGCGAGGAGTTCGTGGTGTTGTTCCCGGGCACCAACGAGCAGACCGCACTGGAAGTGATCCGGCGCGTGCTTGGTGCCATCACCCAGGCCCCGATCGTCACCGTCGCCGACATGCCGCTGCACGTGACCTTCTCGGCCGGTGTGGCTACCCATGGTGCCTATGAGCGCTTCACCGATATGCGCGACCTGCTCAAGGCCGCTGACGACGTGCTGTACCGCTCCAAGAACCTCGGCCGCAACCGGGTAATTGCCCGCGCACCAGACCTCCACCCCACCGCCTGCTGAACCAGATTGCGATTGACCGGCCTTTTGTCGCTGCGCTGCAACAATAGATGTCACCTGAAACTGCGGCATCCGTTAGAATCCCCCGCGTTTTCCAGCCATCTGAGGTCACCATGTCCAAGCTCGCCTACCGCCGCATCCTGTTGAAACTTTCCGGGGAGGCGCTGATGGGAGACGAGGACTACGGCATCGACCCCAAGGTCATCAACCGCCTGGCCCATGAAGTCATCGAGGCCCAGAATGCCGGTGTGGAGATCGCACTGGTGGTTGGTGGCGGCAACATCTTCCGCGGCGCCGGCCTGGCCGCAGGCGGCATGGACCGGGTCACCGGCGACCACATGGGCATGCTGGCAACCGTCATCAATGCCCTGGCCATGCAGGACGCGCTTGAGAAAGCCGGCGGTAAGGCCCGCGTGATGAGCGCGATCAAGATCAACGACGTGTGCGAGGACTACATCCGCCGCCGCGCCATCCGCCATCTGGAAAAGGGCCGCTTGGTGATCTTCGCCGCCGGCACCGGCAACCCGTTCTTCACCACCGACTCGGGCGCCGCCCTGCGCGCGATCGAGATCGGCGCCGACCTGCTGCTGAAGGCCACCAAGGTCGACGGCGTCTATGACAAGGACCCGAACAAGCATGCCGATGCGGTCCGTTACGAGAGCCTGAGCTATGACCAGGTCATCAGCCAGGGACTGGAAGTCATGGACACGGCCGCCTTTGCCCTGGCCCGTGACAGCGACCTGCCGCTGCGCGTTTTCGACATGAGCCAGCCCGGCGAACTGCTGAAAATCCTGCACGGCGAGCACATCGGCACCCTGGTCCACGGCCGCGACGCCCACTAACCCACGCCGCCGGCGCGGTGGGCAGGGGTAATCGCCTATAATCGGCCGGTTCTAGAAACATCCAGGATTCGGCCGATGATCAACGATATCAAGCAAGATGCGCAGGCGCGCATGACCAAGAGCATCGATGCTCTGCGCCACACCCTTACCACCATCCGCACGGGCCGCGCGTCGCCGGCCCTGCTGGACGGCATCAAGGTCAAGGCCTACGGCACCGACACGCCCCTGAATCAGGTGGCCAGCATCAGCGTGTCCGAAGGACGCTCGCTGGTGATCACCCTGTTCGACAAGAACATGATCAAGGAAGTGGAAAAGGCCATTTACGCCTCCGACATCGGCATCACCCCCACCACCATGGGCACCGTGATCCGCCTGAACCTGCCGCCGCTCACTGAAGAGCGCCGCAAGGAACTGGCCAAGTCGGTAAGCAAGGAAGGCGAAGAAACCAAGATCGCCATCCGCAACATCCGCCGTGATGCCAACCAGGAAGTGGCCAAGCTGCTCAAGGACAAGGCGATCACCGAGGATGACGACCGTCGCAGCCAGGAAGACATCCAGAAGCTGACCGACAAGGCGATCAAGGACGTCGACGAAGTGGTCAAGCTCAAGGAACAGGAACTGATGGCGGTCTGAGGCGTGTCCTCCGTCCCGCACAGCAACACCGCCACCGCAGCCGTGCCGGGGCACATTGCCATCATCATGGATGGCAATGGCCGCTGGGCACAGCAACGGCGGCGGCCGCGCATGATTGGCCACCGTGCCGGCGCGCGCGCGGTCAACCGCAGCATCGATTTCTGCCTCGAACGTGGCGTTCGCGCACTGACCCTGTTCGCGTTTTCCAGTGAAAACTGGGGCCGCCCGCAGGAAGAAGTCGATTCGCTGATGAAGCTGTTCCTCGGCGCACTGGACCGCGAGGTGGATGAACTCCACCGCCGCGGCGTGCGTGTGCGCTTCATTGGTGACCGCAGCCGCTTTGCCGGCAGCATCGTCCAGCGCATGGACAAGGCCGAACAGCGGACCATCGGCAATACTGCGATGACCCTGAG
This sequence comes from Stenotrophomonas sp. STEN021, assembly GCF_056760175.1. NCBI lineage: Bacteria > Pseudomonadati > Pseudomonadota > Gammaproteobacteria > Lysobacterales > Lysobacteraceae > Stenotrophomonas > Stenotrophomonas sp. STEN021. Next base: position 25,689 of record NZ_JBRREH010000029.1, read on the forward strand.
CATCGCCGCCAGCTATGGTGGCCGCCAGGACATCGCACTGGCTGCGCGGACGCTGGCCGAGCAGGTTGCCGCTGGCACATTGAAGCCGGAACAGATCGACGAATCACTGCTGGGCCAACACGTCGCTTTGGCCGACATGGCGCCGCCGGACCTGTTCATCCGCACCGGTGGCGACACCCGCATCAGCAACTTCCTGCTGTGGCAGCTGGCGTATAGCGAGCTGTGGTTCACTGACGTGCTGTGGCCGGATGTCGATGCGGCCGTCCTTCAACTGGCACTGGATGACTATGCAGGGCGCGAGCGCCGCTTCGGTCTGACCAGCGCCCAGATCGCCGCCAATGCGGCACCGAGCGCACATTCATGACCAAAACCCGTGTGATTGCAGCGCTGATCATGGCCCCCGTGGCGATCTGCGCGATCCTGTTCCTGCCGACCCAGTGGCTGGCCGCTGCAGCCGCCCTGGTGTTTCTGATCGGCCTGTGGGAGTGGCTCAAGCTCACCGGTGTTGTCGGCCTGCCGCGCACCGTCCTGGTGGTCCTCAACCTGTTGCTGATGGTGCTGCTGGTCTGGGCGTCGGACGGCAGCATGGTGTTGTTCCAACTGGCGGCACTGATGGGCGTCGGCTTCTGGCTGCTGGCGCTGCTGTGGCTGCGCTTCTTCGACTTTGGCGCGCACGATGAAAGCAGTGCGCGCATGCTCAAGCTTGCCGCCAGCAGCCTGGCGATCATTCCAGCCTGGGCTTCACTGGTACTGATCCACGCCAGCGCCAATGGTCACCTGTGGCTGTTGACCGCACTGTCGCTGGTCTGGGCGGCCGATTCCGGCGCGTATTTCGCCGGCCGCGCTTTTGGCAAGCACAAGCTGGCCCCGCGCATCAGCCCCAACAAGACCATTGAAGGCCTGCTGGGCGGCCTGCTCGCCGGCCTGGTTACCGCCGGCGTATTTGGCTGGTGTGCTGGCGTGCAGATGTCACAGTTCGGCTGGTTGATGCTGGTTACCGCGGTGGCGGTACTGGCCTCGGTACTGGGCGACCTGTTCGAAAGCCTGCTCAAGCGGCATGCCGGCGCCAAGGACTCAGGCCATATCATTCCCGGCCACGGTGGCGTTCTGGACCGTATTGACGGCGTCCTGGCTGCCCTGCCGGTGTTCGCGCTGGGCAAGGAAATCTTCGGCTTCTAAGCATGTCCACCTCTTCTCTACGTCAGGTCGCCATCCTTGGCGCCACCGGCTCCATCGGCAGCTCGGCGCTGGATGTGATGGCCCGCCACCCGCAGCAGATGCGCGCCAGCGTGCTGGCTGCGGGCAGCAATGTGGATGCGTTGATCGCACTGTGCCAACAGCACCGCCCGGATCACGCCGCGATCGCCGACCCGGCCCTGTTCACGCACCTGCGTGACGGCCTGAAAGACGCAGGACTGGCAACCGAAGCGCACGCCGGCCAGCAAGCCATCGATGCACTGGCAGCCAGCGACTGCTGCGACACCGTGGTGGCCGCCATTGTTGGCGCCGCCGGCCTGTCTTCAACGCTTGCCGCCGCCCGCGCTGGCAAGCGCCTGCTGCTGGCCAACAAGGAATCACTGGTCCTGGCCGGCGAGTTGCTGACCCGTGAGGCCACCGCCGCCGGCGCCGAGATCATCCCGATCGACAGCGAGCACAACGCCATCTTCCAATGCCTGCGCTCGCGCGATGCGCGGCTGGAAGCCGGTGTTCGCCGCATCATCCTGACCGCCTCCGGCGGCCCGTTCCGAGGCCGCAGCCGCGCCGAGCTGGAAGTGGTGACCGTGGCCCAGGCCGTTGCCCACCCGAAGTGGTCAATGGGGCCGAAGATCTCGGTCGATTCGGCGACGTTGATGAATAAAGGCCTGGAAGTCATCGAGGCCCACCACCTGTTCAACGTGCCAGGCAAGCGCATCGACGTGCTGGTCCACCCGCAGAGCCTGGTGCACTCGCTGGTCGAGTTCATCGACGGTTCGACCCTGGCCCAGCTTGGCCTGCCGGACATGCGCACCACCCTGGCGGTTGGCCTGGGCTGGCCTCAGCGCATCGAATCCGGCGTCGCCGGGCTGGACCTGCTGAGCCAGGGCCGGCTGGATTTCGAGGCGCCGGACATGGACGCTTTCCCCTGCTTGCGCCTGGCCTGGCAGGCGATGGAGGCCGGCGGCAGCGCCCCAGCCATCCTGAACGCCGCCAATGAAGTCGCTGTTTCAGCCTTTCTTCAGGGCCGCATAGGCTTCCTGTCGATTCCGGCATTGGTGGAGCACACCCTGTCTACCCTGCCTTACGCGGCGGCCGATACACTGGACGCCCTGCTGGCAGCTGATGCCCAGGCCCGCCATATCACCGAAACCGCCATTGCCCGCCTGCCGAATGTCTGATTCCACCTTACAACCGAGCTGTGCCCATGGCTGATTTTTTGGGGTCTGTGTGGTGGATGATCGTCAGCCTCGGCGTGCTGGTGACGTTTCATGAATTCGGCCACTACTGGGTGGCCCGCCGCTGCGGGGTAAAGGTCCTGCGCTTCTCGGTGGGCTTCGGCAAGCCACTGTGGAGCCGCCGCAACCGCAACGGCACCGAATTCGCCATCGCCGCGATTCCGCTCGGCGGCTACGTCAAGATGCTCGACGAACGCGAGGTCGAAGTACCGGCCGGTGAACGCGCCGTCGCCTTCAACAACAAGACCGTATGGCAGCGCATCGCCATTGTCGTCGCCGGCCCGGCCGCCAATCTGATCCTGTGCATCGCCCTGCTTTGGGCGATGTTCGTCATTGGCCGTCAGGACTATTCGGCCACCGTCGGCCGCACCTCCGGCATTGCCGCGCAGGCCGGCTTTGTTGCCGGCGACCGCATTCTGGCCGTGGAAGACCGCAGCGTCGACACCTGGGCCGAGGCCAGCATGGCCTTCACCACCGCTGCCATGGACCGCCAGGATGCCCATGTCCGCGTCCGCGACAACCTCGACAACGAGCGCACCCGGGTACTGCCGCTGTCGCAGCTGCCGGCGGGTTTTGATGAGCGCCAGGTCCCGGCGCAGGCCGGGTTCATCTGGCAGTTCTGGTTGCAGCCGGCGCGGGTTGACTCGGTTTCCGCCGATTCGGCCGCCTCCGGTTTGCTGCAGACCGGCGACCTGATCCTGGCCGTGGACGGCCAGCGCGTGGACAGTGCCGACCAGGTCACCCCGCTGATCCAGCAACTCGGCCAGCGCGGCGGCCCGGGCATGGTCGAGGTCGAGCGCAATGGCGAGCGGCTGGCGCTGGAGCTGACCCCACAGGCCGGCCAAGGCCCGGATGGCAAGCTGCGCTGGTTGATCGGGGTCGGCTTCGCCACCAACCAAGCCCCTGCCTACGACGCCCGTCAGCAGTACGGCGTGTTGGCCGCGCTGCCCGCTGCGGTGCGCGAAACCGGCAAATTGGCAGCAGATTCGCTGGGCATGATGCGCCGCATGCTGACCGGCCACGCCTCGGTAAAGAACATTTCCGGACCGATCACCATCGCCCGCGTGGCCAATGCCTCGGCTGAACGCGGGCTGGATTGGTTCCTGTATTTCCTGGCCCTGCTGTCGCTGAGCCTGTGCATCATCAACCTGCTGCCCATCCCCGTCTTGGACGGCGGGCATCTGCTGTATTACCTTATCGAGTTGGTCAAGGGCAGCCCGCTTAGCGAGCGTGCCATGGCTGCCGGCCAATTCATCGGTCTGGCGCTGCTGGCCGGGCTGATGGGACTGGCGTTCTACAACGACATCCTCAGTTTGGTTCCGCGATGAACTTTTTCCCGCTGTCGTCGTCTTACGCCGGCACCCACGCATTATCGAAATCGACTCCAACCGGACGTGATATGACGCGACTTCCCAATCGCCGCTTGCTGGCCCTCGCACTTGCTGCTGGTCTGGCCCTGCCTGTGCTCGCACAGGCGGCCGAGCCCTTTACCGCCAGCGACATCCGCGTGGACGGCCTGCAGCGCATTTCCTCCGGCACCGTGTTCACCTACCTGCCGGTGGAGCGCGGCGACACCGTGGACGACGCCAAGATCGGCGACACCATCCGCGCCCTGTACAAGACCGGCTTCTTCGAAGACGTGCAGCTGGACCGTCAGGGCGACATCCTGGTGGTCACCGTCAAGGAGCGCCCGGCGATCAACAAGTTGACCGTCACCGGCAACAAGGACATCAAGAGCGAGCAGCTGCTCAAGGGTCTGGCCGACATCGGCCTGAGCGAAGGCGGCACCTTTGACCGCCTGAGTCTGGACCGGGTGACCCAGGAGCTGCGCCGGCAGTACAACGACCGCGGCAAATACAACGTGGAGATCACCCCGACGGTGAGCCCGCTGGATCGTAACCGCGTCGACGTTGCCATCGCCGTCAAGGAAGGCAAGGCAGCCAAGATCCGCCACGTCAACCTGATCGGCACCGAGAAGTTCGAAGCCGCCGACATCCTTGATACCTGGGAATCCAAGGAGCACAACTGGGCCTCGTGGTACCGCCGCGACGACCAGTACTCCAAGGAAAAGCTGTCCGGCGATCTGGAAAAGCTCAACTCCTGGTATCTGGACCGTGGTTACGTCGATTTCAGCATCGACTCCACCCAGGTCTCGATCAGCCCGGACAAGCGCGACATGTTCGTCACCGCCGGCGTGACCGAGGGTGAGCAGTACAAGATCTCCGAGATCAAGGTCACCGGCGACACCATCCTGCCGCAGGAAGATGTGGAGAAGATGGTCATCCAGAAGTCGGGCGACACGTTCTCGCGCGCCCTGCTGGAGTTCAGTGCCGACGGCATCACCAACAGCCTGTCCAACGTCGGCTATGCCTTCGCCAAGGTCAATCCGATCCCGACCAGCAACCGCGCCGACCGTACCGTTGCGGTGAACATGCAGGTGGTGCCGGGCCCGCGTGTGGCCGTGCGCCGCATCGTCTTCAAGGGCAACGCGCGTACCAGCGACGAGGTTTTGCGCCGTGAAATGCGCCAGTTCGAGAACAGCTGGTATTCGCAGGCCGCGATCGACCGTTCCAAGATCCGTCTGCAGCGCCTGGGCTATTTCGAGTCGGTTGACGTCGAGACCCAGCCGGTCACCGGCAGCAACGACCAGGTGGACGTGGTCTACAACGTCAAGGAAACCACCTCCGGCAGCTTCGTGTTCGGCCTGGGCTATTCGCAGTCCTACGGCATGACCACCTCGGTACAGCTGTCGCAGAACAACTTCCTCGGTGGCGGCAACCGCGTCTCGGTTGAAGCATCGCGCAGCAGCTACCTGCAGCGCTATGGCTTCAGCTACACCAATCCCTACTTCACCGACGACGGCGTCTCGCTAGGCTACAACCTGTCCTGGCGCGAACTGGACTACTCCGACTTCAACACCGCCCAGTACAACAGCACCAACGGCGCGGCACAGGTGGTGTTCGGCATTCCGATCACCGAGAACGATGCGTTCTCGCTGATGTTCGGCATCGACAGCAACCAGATCACCACCTACAACGGCTACACGCCCAAGGCGATCATCGATTACATCGATGCAGTCGGCACGCGCACCTTCCACTCCTGGCGTTCGGAGCTGGGCTGGGCACGCGACACCCGCAACGACTACTTCATGCCGACCCGTGGTACCTACCAGCGCCTTGGCCTTGAAGCCACCTTGCCGGGCTCGACCGTCGAGTACTACAAGCTGAGCTATCAGTTCTCCAAGTACTGGCCAATCATCCCGTCACTGGTCATCAACACCCGGCTGGAACTGGGCTACGGCGACTCCTACGGCAAGGACAAGGTCCGCGATATCTGCTGGAACGATATTCCGGGCACTCCTGGCACCCCCGGGACGCCGGCCACGGATACCACGCCTGCAGTACCCGGCACCCCCGGCACCGCAGGTACCACCGAAGTGGTGGACTGCGGAACCAACCCAACCGCCAACCATCGCCAGGTCAAGGCAACCGGCCTGCCGTTCTTCGAGAACTTCTACGCCGGCGGTACCAACTCGGTGCGCGGCTTCGAAGACAACACCCTGGGCCCGCGTTCGGAAATCATCGGTGGCTATTACAACGGCCAGCCGCTGGGTGGCTCGGTGAAGACGGTGGGCTCGATCGAAGCCTACTTCCCGAAGCTGTTTGACAGCCCGTCGGCTCGCGTTTCTGCGTTCTTCGACTTCGGTAACGTCTACAACGGCACCAAGAACTTCAAGGCCAACGAGCTGCGTGCTTCGGCCGGTGTCGCCCTGCTGTGGCGCGCCCCGGTCGGCCCGATCTCGATCAGCTATGCCTTCCCGCTGAAGAAGGAAGATGGCGACGAAATCGAGCGTCTGCAGTTCACCTTTGGTGGTCAGTTCTAAGACGAACTGACCACTGGCCGGGGCCATCGGCCCCGACCAGCCCGGATTGCAGCTTCGCCACAATCCGGGCCCCTGGGCTTGGCCTGCCTATCCCCCCGCCTTCGGCGCGCCCCCTTAACAGAAGGGGGCTCTGCTCCAGCCGGCCCACTTGGGATCAACACGCTCGCCCGCTGCGCGAGCTGCCAGCTCTGCCAACGTCATGAAGCACGGATGGCCATTACCCGCCATGCTGTTTGATACGTCACATTCTCCGCTGCCCTTGCCATGCAAGGGTGATAACGTCCGTTCGCATGACCGCCATCGGCGCACACGGTAAACTTGCTGCGTGAATACTCCTACCTATACCGCCCAGGAACTTGCAGACCGTTTTGGCCTGCAGGTGCACGGCGACCCTTCGGTCGCCATCCACGGTGTTGCCACGCTGGCGCATGCCGGCCCGGGGCAGCTGACCTTCCTGGCCAATCCGCGCTACCGGGCCCAACTGGCCGACAGCAAGGCCTCCATCGTCCTGCTGCGTGCCGATGACGCCGAGGCCGCGCCGGGCACAGCCCTGGTCGCCAAGGACCCGTATACCAGCTTCGCCAAGATCGGCGCATTGTTCGAGACCGTTCCGGTACGCGAGCCCGGCATCCACCCCAGCGCGGTCATCGACCCCAGCGCGACGGTGGCCGCCAGCGCCCATATCGGCCCGCACGTCTGCATCGGCGCGCGTAGCGTGATTGGCGAGAGCTGCATCATCGGCGTCGGCAGCATCATCGGCGATGACTGCGTGGTCGACGCCGGCAGCGAACTGCTGGCCCGCGTCACCCTGGTGGCCCGGGTCAAACTGGGCAAGCGCGTGCGCATCCATCCGGGCGCCGTGCTTGGTGCCGAAGGCTTCGGCCTGGCCATGGACAATGGCCACTGGATCAAGGTGCCGCAGCTCGGTGGCGTGCGCATCGGCGACGACTGCGAGATCGGCGCCAACACCTGCATCGACCGCGGCGCACTGGAGGACACCACGCTGGACGAAGACGTGCGCGTGGACAACCTGGTGCAGATCGCCCACAACGTACAGATCGGCGCACACAGCGCCATCGCCGGCTCCACCGGCATCGCCGGCAGCGCCAAGATCGGCCGCTACTGCCTGCTGGGCGGCTCGGTCGGCGTGGTTGGCCACCTGGAAATCTGCGACCACGTCGTCATCACCGGCCGTTCGGTGGTGCGCAACTCGATTACCGAACCGGGCGAATACTCGTCGGGTACCCCATTGACCGATAACCGCACGTGGCGCAAAAACGCCGCGCGCTTCAAGCAGCTTGATGCGCTGGCAAGGCGCATCCTGTCTGTGAGCAAGGAGAAGGAATGAACGCACCACTGCAGATGCCCATCGACGTCCAAACCATCCAGACGTTGATCCCGCACCGCTATCCGTTCCTGCTGGTCGACAAGGTTGTCGATCTGGATGTGGACGCCAAGCGCATCATTGCGCACAAGAACGTCACCATCAACGAGCCCTACTTCCAGGGTCACTTCCCGGGCCAGCCGATCATGCCCGGCGTGCTGATCATCGAAGCGCTGGCCCAGGCCGGTGGCGTGCTGACCCAGCTCAGCCTTGGCCGCGACGCGCAGTCCAAGCTGTTCTACCTGGTCAAGGTCGACAACGTGCGCTTCATGAAGCAGGTCGTGCCCGGTGACGTGCTGGAACTGCATGTGCAGGTCAAGCGCATGATCCGCAACATGGCGGTCTACTACGGCGAAGCCAAGGTGGATGGTGAAGTGGTCGCACACGCCGAAGTGCTGTGCGCCGGCACCCGCGAATAATCTGCCTGGAGCACACGATGAGCGATAGCGCCCCCCTGATTCACCCGACCGCGGTCATCGATCCTTCGGCCAAGCTCGGCCAAGGCGTGCGCGTGGGTGCATTCACCCTGATCGGCGCCGACGTCGAGATCGGCGACGGCACCGAAGTGGGGCCGCATTGCAGCATCCACGGGCCGACCCGGATCGGTCGCGACAATCGCTTCATCGGCCACGTCGCGGTCGGCGGCGAGCCGCAGGACAAGAAGTTCGCCGGTGAACGCACCGAGCTGGTAATCGGCGACCGTAACGTGTTCCGCGAGTTCGTCACCCTCAGCCGCGGCACTGCTGGCGGCGGTGGCGTGACCAGCATCGGCAACGACAACTGGATGCTGGCCTACGTACACGTCGCCCATGACTGCCATGTCGCCGACCATTGCGTGTTCTCCAACAACACCACCCTGGCCGGGCATGTCTCGGTCGGCAACTGGGTGATCATCAGCGGCTTCGCCGGTGCGCACCAGTTCTGCCGCATCGGCGACCATGCCTTCCTCGGCATGGGTGCACTGGTCACCGGCGACATTCCGCCGTTCACCATGGTCGGCATCGATGGTCATGGCCGTCCGCGCGGCATCAACAGCGAAGGCCTTAAGCGACGTGGCTTCGACGCCGAGCGCATCAGTGCGATCAAGCGCGCTTACCGCACCATCTACGTAGCCGGTGTGCCGTTGGCCGAAGCCAAGCTGGCGCTGGCCGAGCAGGCCCAGAGCAGCGATGACGTCAAGCAGATGCTGGACTTCATCGAGCACGGCGAGCGTCCGCTGCAGCGATGAGCGCTGTAATCCAGGACTCCCGATTGGCGATTGGCCGCAAACTACGCATCGCGCTGGTAGCCGGTGAGGCGTCGGGCGACCTGCTTGGTGCCGGCCTGGTCAATGCCCTGCGTGCGCGCTACCCCGAGGCCGAATTTGCCGGCATCGGCGGCGATGCCATGCGCAATGCCGGCTGCGAAACCTGGTTTGATGCCAGCGAACTGGCACTGATGGGGCTGGCTGAAATCCTGCGCCATCTGCCGCGCCTGCTCAAGCTGCGCAAGGAATTCCGCCAGCGCGTGCTCGACTGGCAGCCGGATGTATTCATCGGCATCGACGCACCGGATTTCAACCTGGGCGTGGAAAAGTGGCTCAAACAACGCGGCCTGCGCACCGTGCACTATGTCAGCCCCTCGGTCTGGGCCTGGCGCGAGAAGCGTGCGGAAAAGATCGGTGCCAGCGCCGACCTGGTGCTGTGTCTGTTCCCGATGGAACCGCCGATCTACGCCCGCCACGGCATTGACGCGCGCTTCGTTGGCCATCCGATGGCCGATGAAATCCCGCTGCACACTGACTGCGCTGCCGCACGGCAAGCGCTGGGCATTCCAGAGCAGGCAAAGTTGCTCGCGGTACTGCCTGGCAGCCGCCTGGGCGAAGTGAGCCGGCTCGGACCGCCGTTCTTCGCCGCCGCCTGGCAACTGTGCGAGCAAGACCGCGGCTTGCATATCGTCGTGCCCGCGGCCAATGCCAAGTGCAAGGCGATGATCACCGAGCAGATCCGCAGCGCAGCGCTACCCAGCGCGCGCCTGCATCTGCTCGATGGCAAGGCACGCGAAGCGATGATCGCCGCCGACGTGGTGATGCTGGCCTCCGGCACCGCCACATTGGAAACCATGCTGGTCAAGCGACCGATGGTGGTCGGCTACCGTGTGGCCGAACTCACCTATCGCATCGTCAAGGCGCTGGGCCTGATCAAGGTCAAGCGCTTCGCCCTGCCCAATGTATTGGCCGGCAAGGACCTAGCGCCGGAGCTGATCCAGCACGAATGCACGCCAGACAATCTGGCCGCTGCAGTACGCAACTGGTTTGAGCATCCCGACTGCGTCAGCGGTCTGCAGGATGACTACCAGCAGCTGCACCAGCAATTGCGCCAGGACGCCTCGGCACGCGCCGCCGACGCTGTCGCCGGACTGCTGCAGACACCGCGCAAGCAAGGTCAGCCGTGACTGCAAGACGTAGCCCCAAGGCAGCGGATGTTTCGCTGTCCTTGTTTGACGATGCCGCCTTGCTGGCACGGCAGGCCCCGCGCCTGGTCGCTGGCGTCGACGAAGCCGGACGCGGTCCGCTGGCCGGCCCGGTTGCAGTGGCAGCCGTTGTCTTCGATCCCGAACGCCCACGCATCAATGGCCTGGATGACTCCAAGGCATTGACCGCACTCCGCCGCGATCAACTCTACGACCGCATCATCGAACGCGCGTTGGCTTACAAGATCGTGATGGTCGACGTGGCCGAGATCGACAGCCTCAACATCTTCCAGGCCACCATGCAGGGCATGCGCCTGGCAGTGGAAGGCGTGGCGCATGTGGCACAGTTCGCCCGCATCGATGGCAACAAGATTCCCAAGGGCCTGCCCTGCCCCGCCGAAGCGCTGGTAGGTGGCGACGCCATCGACCGCAGCATCATGGCCGCCTCGATCCTGGCCAAGGTCAGCCGCGACCGCTTCATGCTGGAGCTGCACCAGCAGCATCCCGAATACGGCTTCGACCAGCACAAGGGCTATGGCACACCCTTCCATATGGCTGCGCTGCGCGCACATGGTCCCTGCCCGCAGCACCGCCGCAGTTTTGCGCCGGTGCGTGCGAGCCTGGACGCATCCTGAGCTGCATGCCGCGCCGGTCAGCGCGGCATGATCTTGATCCCGGGGTCGAGGTGGGTTGAGCCGATGCGCACGTCGTACTTGATGTTGCTCTCGCTGGCCACGGTTTTTGCAACGATCAGCACTTCCTGTCGTTTACCCATGCGCTGGGAATTGAAGTCCTTCTGCCCCGTGCTGCCTGCACTGCGGTAGTACGCCGCTGCGCCGGGAGATTCGGCAAACGCCAATGCGAACGGGTCCAATACATCTTCTGCGGTGCGCCAGAGCACCTGTGTACCACTGCGCACCGTGCACGCATCCGGCGTGATGACCGGCCCGTCTGGGCCAGACGCCACATCGACGTAGACCAGTTTGACGATACGCGGCGGTAGATTCTCCGTGCATTGCAATACTTCACCCGGAAGCGGCGGTTGGGTAGCGCAGGCAGCAACGCCTGCAACCGTTCCGGCGGAGACGACAAGATAGAGCCACACTTTATGGTTCATGACGACCACTCCTCGCTGAGGTCCACCGCCACGGACGGAAAAACCGGCACTTACTCCTTGCGCACGCCGCTGCCGACCAGCGCGTAACGCTGCAGCGACAGCAAGGCATCGATGCGCTGCTGCGGAATGCCCTGCTTCAACGCACTTTGAACGCAGCTGTTCGCGCCCGGCTTGTCGCCGAGCAGGGTCAAGGTCTGCGCACACCACAACGCGACTTCGGCCGCCTGCGTACCCAGCGCACGCGCCGCCTGCAGATCCTGCAGCGCGCGTGCTCGCTCGCCCAGGTTGGCGCGGTACCAGGACAGCAAGGCCAAGGCATAAGCATCATCGCGGCGCACGTCGACATATTGCTGTGCCAGATGCGCCGCACGCAGATACGGCGCCTGTGCCTGCGCTGCGGTTGCGGGGGCAGCGGCCAGCGCATCGGCAAGATTGCCCCAGTGCAGATAGTCCTCCGGCTCCAGCACCGTTGCCTGTTGGAACAACTCCGCAGCAACCGCGTATTCGCCGTGATCGAATTTCATCGTGCCAAGATTGGTCAAGGCGCCGGCATTGGGCTCGATCGACAAGGACATGTTGAACGCATGCCCGGCCTGCACGGTATCGCCCTGCGCAAGATACAACCCGCCCAGGCTGCCCCATAGGCGGCTGTCTTCCGGCTGCAGCACGGTGGCGGTGACAAACGCATCTATCGCCTTGGGCACATCCCCGCGCAACCAATGGTGGTAGCCCAGCAGCCGGTAGATCTGCGCGTCACTGGGGCGCGCCGCGATGGCCTGCTGGAACGACTGCAGCGCCTGCTCCTCCTTGCCAAGTGCGGCATAGGTGCGCGCCTGTCCAACCAGACCGTCGGCGCGCAGCGCCGGATCATCGATGACCTGCTGGTACAGCTTCAGCGCTTGTTCGTTCTGGCCACTGACGCGGGCGATCTCCGCCATTGCCAGACTCACCTCGCGCAATCCGGGGTCCATCGCCTGCGCACGCGCACAGGCTTGGCGAGCGCGCTCAAACGCGCCTGCGTCACTCACGCCTTCCAGCCGCGCGATCTGCGCGCGGCAGATACCGGCCTGGGCCCGCGCGAAGTGCGGATCAATCGCCAGCGCCTGTGCGAAGGCAGCCATCGCACGCTCGTTGCCGGCTTCGCCGACAGGTCGTTGCAGCAGCGCCAGCCCGCGCAGATAGGCGTCGTAGGCGTTGACATCGTTGGTCGGGCTTAATCGCTGCGCGACCCCTGATGTCTTTCCGGGCAGGTGACCGAGCAAGGCGTGCACGACTTTGTTGGCTATCTCGCCCTGCAGCGCGAACACGTCATTGATCTCCCGATCATAGGTTTCCGCCCACAGAGTGAAACCGGTAGTGGTATCGGACAGGCGCGCACTGATCCGCACCCGCCCGCCCTCGCGACGCACGCTGGCATCCAGCAATGTCGCCACCCCCAGACGGCGCCCGATCCGACGCACATCGTCGCCGTCGGTGTCGCTGCCGGCAGGAACCGCGAGTTGCCGCGCGGCCACTTTCAGACCCGGCACATTGGTCAGGGCATCGTGCATCTCCACCGCCAGGCCATCGGCAAAGTAGCGATCGGCGGCATCGTCGCTGAGACTGCTGAATGGCATTACCGCAATCGAAGCACCCGCCACAACCGGCGTGCGGCTCCACCACCAGTAACCCGCACCCAACAGCAACAGCAGCAACAGCAACAGCGCGCAACCGATCAGGAATGCGCGTGAACGCATCCACGCTGGTAGCGACAAGGTCGGCGCCTCTCGCCACCAGCGCGACGTTCGCCGTTCTGGCGACGACGGTTCGGCAAGCGGATCACTATCCACAGCAAGGTGTTCAGCGGGTTCAGCAACTTCAACAGCCTGCTCCGCGGCCGTAGAAGTGGAACTCGGCTCAACGACCGAAGCGGATAAAGCCGTGTTCTCCGGCGGCAACAACTTGCCAATGAAGCGGTAGCCCAGGCCGTGCTGGGTCTGGATGTAACGCGGCTCATGCGAATGGTCGTCCAGCACCGAACGTAACTGCGCGATGGCACGGGTCAGCACACCCGGCGTCACATGCCGATGGCCCCAGACAGCATCCAGCAACTGGTCGCGCACCAGCAATTCATCGGCATGCCGCAACAGCATCAACAACACGGCGAATGCTTTGGGCTCCAGCGATTGATACTGGCCGTCACGGCTGAGCGTATGCGCCAGCGCATCCACCACGATGCCGTCGAAACGGTAGCGTTCGACCGCTTGACCTGTGTCACCAGGGTCTTCGACCGCACCCATCGGCAAGCCCTCATGAATTCCTCAGAAACCAGCGCAATGACTGTCTGAAGGCTCCGCCTGCCATCATGACCAATGCTACGCCCAAGCGGATGCTGGCGCTGCGTTCTCCCCTCCCGGACGCCCCCCCACCCGCAGGAGCACGACCATGTACACCATCGACCCCCGCCTTCCGCTGCCGCAGGTTCTGGACCAGTACCCGAGCGGCCTCCCCCACCGTCGCAGCCATGTGAACGACTACGTGTTGGTTCCGCGTGAAGTCGATCATTTCAATCGCTTGTTAACCCGCCTCGGCCGCACCCAGCCGCCATTGCAGACCGACCAGTTGGCCACCGCCGCCCGCAACCTGAACAATGCCACCCGGGACGACAGCGCATCACCCTGCATCGAGCAACGAATGCGCCACGCCCACCTGCTGGAACAGCTGCTGCAGGAGACCGACTGGGAACCCGCTGCCGAAGTGAGCTGCGAGCTGCATATGGTCATTGCCTATCTGCACGCCAGCCACCAGCTGATCCCTGACACGGTTCCCGGTGTCGGCCAGCTGGACCAGGCCATCGTGATCGATACCGCCTGGCCGAAACTGGCCGGGGAAGTGGCCAACTTCCTCGACTACCAGCGCCTGCGCCAGCTGGAGGCCGAACGCCAGGGCCGCGGCTACCATGACATCGCCTTCAACCGCCGCAGCTGGCTGGAGCTGCGTGAGATCGAAGCCCGCCTGCACGAGCACCAGCGCCGGGTGCGTGAAAGCAGCTACGCACCTGAACCGCTCAGCTACTTCCGCGTTCACTGACAGCGACACCGACAGGGCTCCAGCCAGACCCGCCAAGCGCATGCTGGAGCCCTGACGGGCGGGGCGTGGCGATCAGGCCAGCCGGGCCTGCACCCGTCCTGATAGTGTGCACCTGCGGGCCATTGGCCCGGGCCGGCGCGGGTCGCAGGCATGTCAAGCCTTGCCCCACCCCGCCCCCGTCGCTACCCTGCACCGGCATACTTCTGGCTCCGCATGTCTACTTCTTCCCGCTTCGTCCATCTCCACGTCCACACCGAATTCTCGATGGTGGACTCCACCATCCGCGTACCCGCCAAGCCCGATCAGGCCGACCCCAAGAAGGCCAAGCAGGCCAACCTGCTGAGCCGCTCGGTCGAGATGAAGGCACCGGCGCTGGCCGTCACCGACCTGAACAACATGTTCGCGCTGGTGAAGTTCTACAAGGCTGCCGAAGGCGTGGGCATCAAGCCCATCGCCGGCGCCGACCTGCTGATCACCGAGGACGGCCAGGACCCCTGGCGCATGACCTTGTTGTGCCGCGACCGCGAGGGCTACCTGAGCCTGTCGCGACTGCTCACCCGTGCGTGGATGGAAGGCCATCGCAACGAAGGTGGCGTCGCCGTGCACCCGCAGTGGCTGAAGGACGGCTGCAAGAATCTGTTTGCGCTGGCTGGTCGCCACAGCCTGGCCGGGCGCCTGGCCAATGACGGCCGCCACGATCTGGCTGAGCAGCAGCTCGCCGACTGGCAGCGCGTGTTCGGCGACGGTCTGCATCTGGAACTGACCCGTACCGGCCGCGATGGCGAGGAAGCCTTCAACCAGTTCGCGCTGCAGGCTGCCGGCCAACGCGGCCTGCCTGTGGTGGCGACCAACGATGTGCGCTTCCTGTCGCCGGATGATTTCTACGCGCACGAAGCGCGCGTCTGCATTTCCACCGGCCGCGTGCTGGACGACCCCAAGCGTCCGCGTGAGTACAGCGCCGAGCAGTACCTGAAGACGCCGGAACAGATGTGCGAGCTGTTCGCCGACATCCCCGACGCGATCGACAACACCCTGGCACTGGCCGAACGCTGCAACGTCGAGATGCGGCTGGGCACTTACTTCCTGCCCAATTACCCGGTGCCCGACGACCAGACCCTGGACAGCTGGATCCAGAAGATCTCGCGCGACGGCCTGGAAGAACGCCTGCAGGTGCATCCAATTGCCACCGGCATGACCCGTGAGGACTATGACGCGCGGCTGGAGTTCGAGCTCAACACGATCATCAAGATGGGCTTCCCCGGCTACTTCCTGATCGTGGCCGACTTCATCCAGTGGGGTAAGAACCAGGGCATTCCGATCGGTCCGGGCCGTGGTTCCGGTGCCGGTTCGCTGGTGGCCTGGGCGTTGAAGATCACCGATCTGGATCCGCTGCCCTACAACCTGCTGTTCGAGCGCTTCCTCAACCCGGAACGCGTGTCGATGCCCGACTTCGACATCGACTTCTGCATGGATCGCCGCGACGAGGTGATCGACTACGTTGCACGCAAGTACGGCCGCGAGCGCGTCAGCCAGATCATCACCTACGGCACCATGGCGGCCAAGGCGGTGGTGCGTGATACCGGCCGCGTGCTCGGCTTCCCCTACGGCCTGGTCGACGGCGTTTCCAAGCTGATTCCCAACATCCTCGGCATCCACCTGAAGGATGCGTTGGGCAAGGGCAAGGAAGGCACGAGTTCGGAAATGGCCTCGGCCGAGCTGATCCAGCGTTACGAATCCGAAGACGACGTCCGCGACCTGATCGACCTGGCCCTGCAGCTGGAAGACCTGACCCGCAACGCCGGCAAGCATGCCGGTGGCGTGGTGATCGGGCCGGAACCGCTGAGCGAGTTCTGCCCGCTGTACGCCGAACATGACGATGGCGGCATCGGCAAGAACCCAGTCACCCAGTTCGACAAGAACGACGTTGAAGAAGTCGGCCTGGTGAAGTTCGACTTCCTCGGCCTGCGCACGCTGACCATCATTGATTGGGCGGTGAAGGCGATCAACAAGCGCCATGAGCGCGCCGGCATTCCGCCGATCGACATCGCCCATATCCCGCTGGACGACGCCCCGACCTACAAGGACATCTTCGCCAACGGCAATACCGGCGCAGTGTTCCAGTTCGAATCCTCGGGCATGCGCCGCCTGTTGAAGGACGCGCGTCCCGACCGCTTCGAAGACCTGATCGCACTGGTGTCGCTGTACCGCCCCGGCCCGATGGACCTGATTCCTTCCTTCAACGCGCGTAAGCACGGCCAGGAAGAAATCATCTATCCCGATCCGCGTACCGAAGTCATCCTGAAAGACACCTACGGCATCATGGTGTACCAGGAGCAGGTGATGCAGATGGCGCAGATCGTCGGCAACTACTCGCTGGGCGGCGCCGACCTGTTGCGCCGTGCGATGGGCAAGAAGGTGCCGGCGGAAATGGCCAAGCACCGCGAGATCTTCCGCGAAGGTGCAGCCACCGGTGGCGTCGACGGCCCCAAGGCCGACGAAATCTTCGACTTGATGGAGAAGTTCGCCGGCTACGGTTTCAATAAGTCGCACGCCGCCGCCTATGCACTGGTCAGCTACCAGACCGCCTGGCTCAAGCGTCACTACCCGGCCGAGTTCATGGCCGCGACGCTGTCCTCGGACATGGACAACACCGACAAGGTGGTCGGGTTCCTGGCCGAGGTGAAGAACCTGGGCCTGACCGTGCTGCCGCCGCGCGTCAACGACTCGGCCTATATGTTCGAGGCAGCCAACGCCGACACCATCCGTTACGGCCTGGGTGCGATCAAGGGCGTTGGCCAAGGCGCCTGCGAAGCGGTAGTAGAACAACGCGAGCGTGGCGGTGAGTACGCCTCGCTGCTGGATTTCTGCGCTCGCGTGGAATCGGGCAAGCTCAACCGTCGCACGCTGGAAGCGATGATCAACTGCGGTGCCTTCGACGGCATCGGCAAGAACCGCGCGACGCTGGCGCTGCAGTTGCCGGAGGTGATCAAGGCCACCGAGCAGATGGCGCGCGAGAAGGCTTCCGGGCAGAACTCGCTGTTTGGTGCACCGGACCCGGTCAGCACCGCCAGCCAGCTCGATCTGCCCGAGAGCAAGGAATGGCCGCTGGCCCAGCTGCTTAACGGCGAGCGCGAGACGCTGGGGTTCTTCCTCAGCGGCCACCCGTTCGACCCTTACGCCGATGACGTCAAGGAACTGGTCGGCACCGACCTCGGCGGCCTCGACAAACTGATTGCCCCCGCCTTCCCCTCCAAGGACGGCGAGAAGCGCGCCTGGCGTCAGGAATCCCCGGTAATCCTGGCTGGCATGGTCATTGGTGTCCGCCGCAAGGGCGACAGCCAGGTCTTCGTGACCCTGGAAGACGGCAAGGGCCGGGTCGAATGCAGCGCGTTCTCCGATGGCCTGGCCGAATTCGGCCACCTGATGACCAAGGACCGCATCCTGGTGGTCAAGGGCGGCCTGCGCGAAGACGAGTTCAACGGCGGTTATGCCCTGCGCATCCGCCAGTGCTGGGACTACGAGCAGCTCTGCGCCGACCACGCCTTGCGCCTGTCGATGCGCGTGGATGGCCGCGGCGGCCCGATCTGGCAACGCATCGACGCCCTGCTCGCTACCGCCCGCCCGGGCCGTACCCCCCTGCGCCTGGACCTGCTGCTCAACGGCAAGCCCGGCAGCATTGCCGGCATGCTCGACCTCGGCAGCAGCGGCTCGGTGCGGGTCACGCCCAAGCTGCTCGACGCCCTGCGCGAGGACCCCGCCGTGCGCCGGGTCAAGGTCAAGTACAGCCCGCCCTGGGCCAATTGATTGTCCGGACGGACGCGTACGGGTTGATACGGCGCGTTCGGCTACACTTCCCCCCTTTCATTGCTGACGGTTTCCGATGAATCCGAACTACCTCGATTTCGAGCAACCCATCGCCGATCTGGAATCCAAGATCAAGGACCTGCGCAATGCCAGCGCCGGGCCGGCGGTCAATGTCGATGCTGAGGTCAAGGCGCTGGAAGACAAGCTGCGCCTGCGTACTGCCCAGATCTTCCGCAACCTGTCCTCGTGGCAGGTGCTGCAGGTGGCCCGCCACCCGTCGCGCCCCTACCCGCTCGACTACATCCGCATCTTCTGCGATGAGTTCCAGGAACTGGCTGGCGACCGCGCCTTTGCCGATGACAAGGCCATTGTTGGCGGCCTGGCCCGCATCGGCGGCCGCCCGGTGATGCTGATCGGCCACCAGAAAGGCCGCGACACCAAGGAAAAGGTACGCCGCAACTTCGGCATGCCCAAGCCCGAGGGCTACCGCAAGGCGCTGCGCCTGATGAAGATGGCCGAGCGTTTCGGCCTGCCGGTGCTGACCCTGATCGACACCGCTGGTGCCTGGCCGGGCATCGATGCTGAAGAGCGTGGCCAGTCCGAAGCCATCGCCCGCAACCTGATGGAAATGGCCGAACTGAAGGTGCCGGTGATCTGCACCGTGATCGGCGAAGGCGGCTCCGGCGGCGCGCTGGCACTGGGCGTGGGCGACCGTACCCTGATGCTGGAATACAGCGTCTACTCGACCATCAGCCCGGAAGGCTGCGCCTCCATCCTGTGGAAGGACGCCGGCAAGGCCAAGGATGCGGCCGAGCAGCTGGGCATGACCGCCCCGCGCCTGAAGAGCCTGGGCCTGATCGACAAGGTGATCCGCGAGCCGATCGGCGGCGCCCACCGCAACCCGACCCAGATGGGCAAGCGCCTGAAGGCCGTGCTGCTCAATGAGCTGGATGCGCTGGACAAGCTGAGCGTGGAAGAATTGCTGGAGCAGCGCTACAAGCGCCTGCGCAGCTACGGTGCGTACGAAGCAGCGTAATACCGCCAAGCAAACGGGGACACACGGATGAGTCCAATCATCGTGCTTTCGTTGATCCTGCAGGTCGCCTGCTGCGTGCACGTCGTGCGCACCGGGCGACCGCTGTATTGGATCTTCATCCTGCTGTTCTTCTCCTACCTGGCAGTGCTGATCTACGTGATCGCCGAAGTACTGCCGGACCTGCGCAGCAGCCCGACCGCGCGTCGCAGCCTGCGCAAGGTCCGCGACCAGATCGACCCGCAGCGCGGCAAGCGCCAGGCCGACCAGCGCCTGCGTGTTTCCGACACCGCCGACAACCGCAGGCGCCTGGCCCAGGAACACCTGGACCGCGGTGAATACGCCGAAGCAGCTACATTGTATGAAGGCGCGCTGCGCGGACTGCACAGCCAGGACCCGGACCTGATGCTGGGCCTGGCCAAGGCCCAGTACGGCCTGCAGCAGCCGGCCCAGGCGCGCCAGACGCTGGAAGCGCTGATCGCTGCCAATCCCAACTTCCGCTCGCATGACGGCCACCTGCTGTACGCGCGCACGGTGGAAGACAGCGCTGACATCCCAGCTGCCCTGCACGAGTACGAAGCCATGATCGGCGGCTATCCAGGTGAGGAAGCGCGCCTGCGCTATGCCTTGCTGCTCAAGCGTGCCGGGCGCAACGATGATGCTGCCAAGCAGCTGCAGAACATCCTCGACCGTGCCGAAACCTCACCGCGCTACTACCAGCAGGCGCAGCGCGCGTGGATCGACACAGCGCGCAAGGAACTGCGACAGCTGACGCCGGCAGGCTGAGCGCAGGACCAAGGCTTTTGTAGGAGCGGCGTGAGCCGCGAAGCTGACCCTGCTGAAGCCCTTGGCACCTGCGCCATCTGGTGATGTACTTGCTTCGCGGCTCACGCCGCTCCTACAAATGCATCCGCCGCCTGCTCGCTGGCATCGGTTTACGCATCACCTGCCTTCTCCCCCCGGCGAGGCCAAGCAGCATGATCACCAGCCTGAAAGTCCTGTTGATCGCCATCAGCGTGCTCGCCAGCATGTACCTGATCGCCTGCGCCCTGCTCGCCTTCAATGCCCGCAGCATGCTTTACCACCCGGCCCCGCGCAGTGCCGATGTACCGCACTGGACCATGCCGCGCGGCGATGCCGACATCATCGTTTCCAGCAACAAACAGCACAGCACACAGCTCGTACTGTATTTCGGCGGCAATGCCGAAGACGTCTCGCAGGCGCTGCCAATGCTGCAGCAGGCGTTTCCCGAAGCCGCCATCCACGCCATGCATTACCGCGGCTATGGCGGCAGCAGCGGCTCACCCACCGAAGCCAGCCTTGTTGGCGACGCCTTGGCGCTGTATGACGGCACCAGCAGCGGCCAGTCAGACGACATCATCGTGATCGGGCGCAGCCTCGGTTCTGGCGTCGCCGTGCAGGTCGCGGCTGCGCGGCCGGTACAACGCCTGGTGTTGATCACGCCCTACGACAGCATTGGTGGACTGGCTGCACGCATGTTCCCGGCCTTCCCGGTGCGCCTGCTGCTACGCGATCACTACGATTCATGGCGCCACGCCGCGCGGATCACTGCGCCCACCACGCTGATAATCGCCGGCAGGGATGAGGTGATTCCGAATGCGAGTTCGTTGCGGCTGCTGCGCGAATTCCGGCCCGGCGTGGCGAAGGCCGTGACCATTGCTGATGCCGATCACAATGATGTGTTTGGCTATCCGCAGTTTGCGGAGGCGTTGCGGGGGCGGTAGCGCCTGAAGCTTACCCCTCCCCAGCCCTCCCCTTGGCTGCGCCAAAGGGAGGGGGCAGAGCCTGAGCCCTCCCCTGCTTGCAGGGGAGGGTTGGGAGGGGTGCCTTTGATCTTCGCCCCCCAAAAAACTCAGAACGGCTTGGCCAGCACCAGATACACAATCGCAATGAACAGCACCAACGGCAGCTCGTTGAACCAACGCAGCGTGCCCGACGACGGCAGTGCCTTGCCCTTGAGCGTGCCCTTCAGCCAGCGCCCGGTAAAAATGAAATAGATCAGCAGCAGCACCACCAATCCCAGCTTTGCATGCAGCCAACCGGCAGCGCCCGGCGCCACCATGGTCGGGAACTCCGGCAGCACCTTGTAGCCCAGCCACAGCACCAGCCCCAGAATGAAGGCGATGCCAAACATCACATGGCCAAACCGGTACAGGCGCTTGCCCATCAACTGCAGCCGTTCCACCACCGGCGGCTGGCCGGCCGCCTCGGCGATGTTGACCAGGATCCGCGGCAGGTAGAACACCGACGCCATCCATGCCACCACGAACACAAGGTGGAAGGTCTTTACCCAAAAGTACGACTGCATGCGCTGGCTCCATCGGCGGCGTAGGATGAGCGCCATTTTCGCCCATCCGCACAAGACACGCACATGCAGGACAAGCAGTACGACGCCGACTACTTCCAACGCTGGTACCGCCGCGACGATATCGGCGGCCCGGCGCGGCTTGCGCGCAAGGTGCAGCTGGCCGTTGCCGCGGCCGAGTATTACCTGGAACGCCCTATCCGCAGCGTGCTCGATATCGGCGCCGGCGAAGCCGCCTGGCGCGCGCCGCTGCTCAAGCTGCGGCCCAAGCTGCAGTACATGGGCTTTGACAGCAGCGAGTACGCGGTGCGCCGCTATGGCCGTACCCGCAACCTGCATCTGGCCGGCTTCGGCGACTTCCAGTGGCTGCGCCCCTGCGCGCCCGTCGACCTGCTGGTCTGCTCGGACGTCATGCACTACGTGCCCAGCCGCGAGCTGCGCCAGGGCCTGCCGGGCCTGGCCGAGCTGTGCGGCGGGGTCGCTTTCCTGGAGCTGTTCACCGCCGAGGACGAATTCCATGGCGACCATGACGGCTTCCAGCAGCGCCCTGCGCGCTGGTACAAGCGCCAGCTGCGCGAGGTGGGCTTCCGCGGCGTCGGCTCGCATTGCTGGCTGGGGCCATCGTTCAGCGAGGACATCGCCGCGCTGGAAAGGGCCGACTAAAGGCCGATACCTGCTTAACGCCGCAAATGTCATAGTGCGCTATGCTGCACAGCATCATATGACTGTACATATTGGGACGTCATGCTTTATCAACTGCATGAATTGACCCGCAACCTGCTTGCGCCCTGGGTTCACCAGGCGCAGGCAAATGCGGCGTTCTTCAATAATTCGGGCCACTGGTGGTCGTCGATGCCGGGCGCTGATCGCTTCGCGGCCATGAACGAGCTGTTCCACCGCCTCGGCAAGGATTATGAGAAGCCCGAATGGGGCATCCACGAGCTGGAGCTTGATGGCGAGATCGTGCCGATCGCCCAGCTTACCGAAGTGGAGAAGCCGTTCTGCAAGCTGCTGCGCTTCAAGCGCCACAGCAACGAAACCTCCAAGGTTGAAGCCCTGCTCGCCCAGCCCATCGTGCTGGTGGTGGCGCCGCTGTCCGGCCACCATGCCACCTTGCTGCGCGACACCGTGCGCACCCTGCTGCGCGACCACCGCGTCTATGTGACCGACTGGGTGGACGCGCGCATGGTGCCGGTGGAACAGGGTGAGTTCGGCCTGGACGACTATATCGAATACGTGCAGGAGTTCATCCGCCATCTCGGCGCCGAGAACGTGCACGTGGTCAGCGTCTGCCAGCCCACCGTGCCGGTACTGGCTGCCGTATCGCTGATGGCCAGCCGTGGCGAAACCACGCCGCGCTCGCTGGTGATGATGGGCGGGCCGATCGATGCGCGCTGTAGTCCCACCGCGGTCAACAACCTGGCCACCCGCAACCCGATGTCGTGGTTCGAGAACAACGTCATCCACACCATTCCGGCGCCGTATCCGGGCCAGGGCCGCCGCGTCTATCCGGGCTTCCTGCAGCACGCCGGCTTCATGTCGATGAATCCCAGCCGCCACCTGATGTCGCACTGGGATTTCTACACCGACCTGGTCAAGGGCGACCTGGACGATGCCAACGCGCATCGCCGTTTCTACGACGAATACAACGCCGTGCTGGACATGCCGGCGCAGTTCTACCTGGACACCATCCGCGTGGTGTTCCAGGAATTCCTGCTGCCGCGTGGCGAGTGGTATGTGCGTGGCGAACACGTCGACCCGTCGGCGATCCGCGACACCGCCCTGCTGAGCATCGAGGGCGAGCTCGACGACATCGCCGGCCTCGGCCAGACTGAAGCGGCGCAGGCACTGTGCACCGGCATCCCGGCCTCGCGCCGCGACCACTTCATCGTCGAAGGCGCCGGCCACTACGGCATCTTCAGCGGCCGCCGCTGGCGCGAAGTGGTGTACCCGAAGATGCGCGATTTCTTCAGCGCCCAGTCCGCGCAACCGGCGGCAAAGAAGACCAAGAAAGCCAGCAGCAACGTAACCCCGCTGCGCCGCCGCGCCCAGCGCTGAGCCGCCCCGCTTAAGCCCCTCTCCCCCGGGAGAGGGGTTGGGGTGAGGGTAAAACGAAGCCAGATGCTCACGGCACCGACGGTTCTACCAAAGCAGACAAGCAAACCACAAGGCCCCGGCACTCCCGGGGCCTTCTGCATTCAAGAAACCCCCTTCAAACCCACCACCCCCACCACGATCACCGCCAGGCTAAGCAAGCGCGCCGTGCTGCGCGATTCACCAAAGAACAGCATGTTCACCAGCACCGCAGCCGCCGTTCCCAGGCCAATCCACACCGCATAGGCAATGCTCAGCTGGATGTAGCGGAAGGATTGGTACAGCAGCACGAACGAAGCGCCGAACCCGCCGAAGAACAAGCCCGCGTTCAACAGACTCTTGCGCCCGCTGTAGCGCTTCAGGCCAATCACGCCCACCGTTTCCATCAAGGCCGCGGCAATCACCAGAAACCAGCCCATATCAGCCTCCCTGCCCATTTGCATCAGGCTCGGCGGCCGCCTTGCCATCCGCCAGTTTCAACGCGATCACGCCCGCCACCAGCACCGCCATGAACACGCCTTTGGCCACGCTGAAGCTGCCGTCGAACAGGAAGATGTCCATCAGCGCCGTGCCCACCGTGCCAACGGCGGCAAACACCGCATACACCGTGCCGGTTGGCAGCGACTCGCAGGCCTTTGCCAGCCAATGGAAGTCCACCACGATCACCGCGATGATCGGTATCCAATGCCACCACGTGGCTGCCACATTGAAGCCATACACCCAGACCAGCTCGAACAGACAGGTCAGGGCCACGTAGAACCAGCCTTTACCGGCCATGGTGTTCTCCATAAAAAAGCCGCTATCAGCATAGCGCGAGGTAGTGGGGGGGGGGCCGGCGGGGCGGCGGGGGGGCGGGGGGGGGGCCCCCCCCCCCCCCCCGGCCGCGCCCAAAAAAACACCCCCGGGGGGGGCCCGGGCGGGGGG